>LJUI01000084.1 GCA_001303705.1 candidate division TA06 bacterium SM23_40 | reverse complement strand
CGACGACCCGTTCGGGCTGTGACGGGCCGCGGTCGCAAGCCCTCGCGAGCCTCCTCTGAGTCCGCGCCGCCGTACCGAGCGCGGATCGGGTTATTCGACCGTACTCCGCACCAGGGGTGGAACCGATCCCGGCCGATCGCCAAGGCCATAGGCGTCCACGATCCGCTGGACACAGCGTATGCCCGCCTGTTCGCTCCGCGCCAGGATGCGCGCCAGAGGCTCGCCCTTCTCCGCATGATCTCCGACCTTCTTCTCAATCATGATCCCCACGCCGTGGTCTATCGATGACTCCTTCGTCGCACGCCCTGCCCCCAGCTCTGCGGCTGCCTGTCCCACCTCGCGAGTCTCAATGCCCTGCACGTAGCCCGAGGCCTCGGCCCGCGCCTCCATCTGGAGGGGAGCGCTCGGCAACAGCGACGGATCATCGATGACCCGCGCATCTCCCCCCTGAGCGGCGACCATCTCGCGAAATCGCTGGAGAGCCCTGCCGCTCGAGATCGCGTCGGCGAGCAGCGTGAGCGCTTCCTCCTCGGACGCAGCGCGTTCTCCCATGCGGAGCATCTCTGAGCCGAGCGCCAGACAGAGAGCGCGCAGATCGTCGGGGCCTTCGCCGCGCAGCGTCTCGATCGCCTCCGCGACCTCTACAGCATTGCCGACAGCCCTCCCCAACGGCTGATCCATGTCTGTGATGAGCGCCCGAACCCGCTTCCCCATTCTGACCCCGATATCGATCATCGCTCGTGCGAGTTCCCGCGCCATCGCCTCCTCCTGCATGAACGCACCGCTCCCCGTCTTCACATCGAGCACGAGCGCGTCGGCCCCCTCCGCAATCTTCTTCGACATGATACTCGCTGAGATGAGGGGTATCGACTCGACAGTTGCCGTCGTATCCCTGAGCGCGTACAGCTCGCGATCGGCAGGTACCATCTCGTCGGTCTGACCGATCATCGCCACACCGATGCCGCGGAGCAGATCTCTGAACTCGCGCACCGAAAGGTCGGTGCGCAGACCTGGAATCGCTTCGAGCTTGTCGAGTGTGCCGCCCGTGTGCCCCAGGGCTCGTCCCGAGACCATCGGTACCGGCACACCGCAGGCGGCGACAAGAGGAGCGAGGACGAGCGAGACCTTGTCCCCCACGCCTCCTGTGCTGTGCTTGTCCACCTTTACGCCGGGGATATCGGAGAGATCGATCACGTCGCCGGATCGCATCATCGCCATCGTCAGATCGGCCGTCTCCCCGGCCGACATGCCGATCAGGACGATCGCCATCAATAGTGCGGCAGCCTGGTAGTCGGGGATCTCACCTCCGGTGTACGATCGCACGAAGTACTCGATCTCTTCCCCCGTGAGTTCGCCCCCGTCCCGCTTCTTGCGGATGATCTCGTAGGCGGTCACGCCCTCCCCCTCGATTGCGGTCGCGGCTCTGATCGCGACCTTGCGGTACCGCACCCGAACTCTAGGCCTCACCGACGATCGCCAGGCTCCTGCTCGATCCGATACGCGTGGCCCCGGCCTCAACGAGACTGAGCGCGGTCCTGCGGTCTGCGATCCCCCCGGCCGCCTTCACTCCCAGCTCAGGCCCCACCGAGCGCCGCATCAGACGCACATCCTCGACTGTCGCGCCGCCGGTGCCGAAGCCTGTCGAGGTCTTGACGAAGTCCGCACCTGACTCCTGAATCAGCCGGCAGGCCAGCACCTTCTCCTCATCCGTGAGGTAGCACGCCTCGATGATGACCTTCACGATCGCGCTGGGCCCTGCGGAGACGACGACAGCGCGGATGTCATCGCTCACGACGTCCGATAGGCCTGACTTGAGCGCCCCCAGGTTCATCACCATATCGATCTCCTGCGCGCCTTCGCTCACGGCGAGCTCCGCCTCATGCGCCTTGACCGCGCTCAGAGTGGCGCCGAGAGGAAACCCGGCGACAGTACAGACCTTGGTGGAGGAGCCGGCCAGCTCTCGCTTTGCCAGCTTCACATACCAGGGATTGACACAGACTGCAGCGAAACCCCACTGTATGGCCTCGTCACACACCCTCTCGACATCGCTCTGCGTGGCATCGGCGCGAAGTAGCGTATGATCGATAAGCCTCGCGAGGTCGATTCGTTCCCCAGGAGCCGTGGTCATCGATTATACCCTCATTCAGCGTCGAGAGAGAACGCCTCGGGGAGAAACTCACTGAGCCGGTGGACTTCTATCGCCCCGGATTCGTTCTCTACGATGATCTCCATATCTGGACCGAACTCGCTGAGCACCTGAAGGCAGGCGCCGCAGGGGACCGAGCGCTTGCCCGGTTCGCCAGCCACTGCCATGGCGATCAGGGTGCGCTCCCCGGCGACCACCGCCGCCCAGGCGGCAACTCGCTCGGCGCATACGGTCAAGCCATACGACGCGTTCTCCACGTTCGCACCGACGAACACCTTACCTGAGCCGGTGAAGACCGCGGCCCCCACGCGGTACTCCGAGTAGGGCGCGTACGCGCGATCTCTCGCCTCCCTGGCGTGCGCGAGGAGGGCTTCCCGGTCGATCGTACGTGTATCAGCCATGCAGAACCTCTGTGAGGAAGCTTTTCCCGCTCGGCAGCCCCACTACGCCCAGCGCCTCGGCTATCGACGCCCCCAGATCGGCGAACGTCTCGCGCGTTCCCAGATCCCTGCCCTGAGCGATCCGGGGACCAGCGACGAGGAGCGGCACGTACTCCCGCGAGTGATCTGTGCTCGGCGTTGTCGGGTCGTTGCCGTGGTCAGCAGTGATGAATAGGCCATCTCGCTCGCGCAGCAGTCCGACTATCTCGGGGATGCGGCTGTCGAACGCCCTGAGCGCGGCATAGAACCCCTCGCAGTCATTCCTGTGCCCCCAGAGCATATCGAATTCGACGAGCGTCACAAAGATGAGTCCGCGGTCGAGTCTCCCCATCGCTGCCAACGCGGCATCGAGCGCCTCGTCATTGCTGACCGTGTGAACGGACTCCGTGATGCCCCGGCCGGCGAAGAGCTCGTCTACCTTCCCGATACCGACTACGGAATACCGGTGAGCGACGAGGAGATCGAGAAGAGTCTCTCCGGGTGGCGGCACTGAGAGATCCTTGCGCCGTTCCGTTCGCCTGAAAGCACCAGGCGATCCGATGAATGGCCGCGCGATCACGCGGGCAACCATGTGCCGGCCGACGAGCTGATCCCTCGCCAGCTGACAGTAGCGATAGAGCTCCTCGACCGGAATGACGCTCTCGTGGGCAGCGACCTGGAAAACGCTATCCGCGGATGTGTACAGGATAGGCCGGCCAGTGGAGAGGTGCTTCGGCCCCAATCGTTCGATGATTTCCGTCCCGGAGGCCGGCTCGTTCCCCAGCACCTTCCTCCCGATTGCGCGCTCGAAGGGCTCGACTATCTCTGGCGGGAACCCATTCGGATAGGTGGGAAATGGTTCGCTCAGAACGAGGCCCGCAATCTCCCAGTGGCCGGAGATGCTGTCCTTCCCCGCGGACCGCTCCGCCATCTTCCCGAACGCGGCCTGCGGCTGCAGTATCCTCTCGATACCGGGAATCGGCTCGATCCATCCGAGCCCGAGGCGCTCAAGATGCGGCAGATCGATACCGCCCACCGCACGCGCCAGATTACCCAGCGTATTACTGCCGCCATCACCGTAGTCGTCCGCATCGGGCAGAGCTCCCACACCGACCCCGTCGAGCAGCATGAGGATCGCCCGATCCATCAGCGACATTCCCTACCCTCCCCTCGAGAGACGAGACCTGCCGCCTAGCCGAGATCGAAGCAGACGACGCGCATCATCACCCCGCCGGTCTCGATCCGCCTGGCCGCGTCGAACGCCTGTCCGATATCGTTGGTGAAGATGCCCGCCTGGAGACCGTACTTGGAGTCATTGACTCCTGCAATCGCCTCATCGAGAGTATGGACACGGTTGACGACGAGGATAGGCGCGAACGCCTCCTCACACGAGACCTTTGCTTCGGGCGATACATCGGTGAGAACCGTCGGCTCGAGGAGAGCACGGGCGCGGCCGCCGCCCACAACCGCCGTCGCGCCCGCATCGACCGCCTCGGCAATCCAGTCGAGAGCGCGTACGGCAGCCTCCTCAGTGACCATGGGCCCCATATCGACAGTCTCGTCGAGAGGATCACCAACTTTGAGACTCCGCACCTGGGGTATCAACCGTTCGAGGAACTGGTCGTAGATCGCGTCGAGGACATAGACGCGCTGAACAGAGATGCAGACCTGCCCGGCGAGAGCGTACCCACCCCTGACGATCTTCGGGACCGCCCGGTCGAGATCCGCGCCTTGCATGACGATACAGGCAGAGTTCGACCCGAGCTCCATCGTCAACTTGCCGAGCCCGCGGCGGGCCGCGATCCGCCGCCCCACCTCGAGACTGCCGGTGAAGGTGACCATATCGATACGCGGGTCGGCGACGAGCGCGTCGCCGATCTCCCCGCCCGGCCCAGTCAGCGCATTGATGGCCGTCGGCGGCAGCCCGGCCTCGAGCAGGAGTTCTGTCAACATCAGGGCGACGAGCGGTGTTGCTGAGGCAGGCTTGAGAATCACGGAGTTCCCCGCCGCGATCGCCGGTCCGACCTTGTGCAGAACGAGGTTCAGCGGGAAGTTGAACGGACTGATCGCCGCGACGAGCCCGACCGGGACCCTCATATAGAATCCGACCTTGTTGACCGCGACCGGTCCGGCATCGAATGGCACTGTCTCGCCGTGTATCCTCTTCGCCTCCTCCGAGGAGAGCCGGAGTGTCTCGACGGATCGGCTCACCTCACCGCGAGCCTCGCGAATCGTCTTCCCCACCTCGGAGGCGAGGGTCTGGGCAAACCGCTCCGCCGATGCCTCGAGCATCTCGGCGCCGGTTCGCAGTATTCGGGAGCGCTCGTATGCTGGAAGTCGGCACATCTCCCCCGCTGCATCGCGGGCGCTCGAAATCGCCTCCTCCAGATCGGCCAGACTCGCCCGCGGCACGGAGTCGATCACTCCTCCGGAGTAGGGACTCCTTACCTCCATCTTATCCGGAGAATCGCACCACGCCCCGGCTTTGTACATCTTCATCCGTTGTTCACCTCACTCAAAAGGAAAGGCCACCAACAGAACGCATGGTGGTGCCTCTCCACTGATCCGAAGGAGCTTGCGAGCCTAGAATGACTTAGCGAGACTCATCATCCCCTTGAGACGCTCATCCGTCTCTCTGAGCCTCGATGAGAGAGTCTTCGCGAAGACCCAGAGGAGTTTGTATGCGAGGCCGAGTTCCTCGAACAGAAGCTTCTTGAACGCCTCACTCTCGATCTTGAGCAGGACCGAATCACCGTGGGAGATCGCGGTGGCCGATCGCGGATGGTCATCGATCAGAGCCATCTCACCGAAGTAGTCCCCTTCACGCAAGATCGCAAGTGCCTCCTCACCCACGCCCGGGACTATGACGCTGATCCGGACAGCACCCGAGAGCACGGCGTAGAACCCGTCCCCCGGGTCTCCTTCTTTGATGATCACATCTTCTCCGCTGTACTTCTTCTCTTCGCCGATCTGGATCATCTTATTGAGCTCATCTGGAGTGAGCCCCTCGAACAGGTAGATCTTTCTCAGTGCCTCTTGCTTTTCCATCTCCCCGTCCCTCCGCATTTCATGATGTGAACCGCCGACCCGGCAACTCGTCGTGACGGGCCCGCGACAGCCCCTCCTCCGGCAATGACTGGTCGTCCCCTCTATTCACCGGCCGGCGGCATCTTTGCGTACAGACGCACCCTATCCCCTACCTTCATCTCCCGCGTCTCACTCGTGGCTGCCACATAGGCCGCAGCCGTAGCTTCGTTGACCGAGAGCACCTGTATGCTGCCGACGATCTGCTCCGGAAGCCGCAGCGTCTCTCCAGACGCTGGATCGCGTACCTGCTCCCCCGGCTGATGGACAGTGAATATGTCTCCGGGCACGATGCTGTCATGCGACCCCTTATCGATATAGACGACATCGAACGGCCAGATCACGTCCTTCTCATCACGTGTTGTGACGAGGACGCCCTCCGTTGCGAGATCCGTGATGACCGGCCTCTCGTCTGCTTGTATCCATATCTCTCGATAGGGCGTGATCCTGTCTTTCACGCGAAGCGGGTCGTAGGACTCCATAATCATAGCGGTCGATGTCCGCTCCTGAACCGCGGTCACACAGAGCTGGCCTATAACGCGAACAAGCCGTCCGAGATTCCTGCCGGTCTTCGGATGACGTACGTTACGGTCGAGCCTGTACACGGTGAAGCAATCGCCGACCATAGTGCCGTCATCGCTGCCGAGATTGATGTACACCACATCGTGCCTGATCAGATCCTCACGTTCGTCTTGTATTGAGGCGACGATGAATCCGCCGGGGAGCTCGACGTCGGTGATAAAGCCGGCCTTGTGAGCGAGGTCACGCGCCACGGCAAGCTGAGGGGCTGCCTCGGTCACGAAGTCTACCGCCGCAGTCTCTTCGACTTCGATCGGTTCCTCGGGCGGCGCCTCGGCCTCGGTCGGCACCTTAGCCTCCGGCGGCACGTACATCGGCGGAATGAGGAACCGCTGCCCCGGGTAGATCCAGTGCGGATCAGCTATATGACTTCGGTTGGCCTCCCAGATAGCAGGCCAGAGAAAGGGATCGCGCAGGTATGAGGTCGAGAGATCCCAGAGGGTGTCTCCCTTCTTGACCTCGTGCACGCGACCTGCATCACCAGCCTCCGCTGCCGATCCAAGCTCCGGCCACAGCGACCCGACCAGGAGCAGCGCCGTACCCAGTCCTATGGCCGTCACGCAGGTTCGCACTCTCCATTCCATGGGCCTTTCTCCTTTCGGCGCGTTGGAAGACAGGATGAGCACGCCGGCATTCAAGCATCCCCGCCTCCCTCGCCGTGCGACGACGAGCCCCTCTCTTCGCGAATGCGCACAAACTTCAGTCTCAGGTCGGAGAGAATCTCCTCCAACAGCCGTTCCTCCTCCGCCTCCAGATTCCCCGCTGTCTTCTCCCTCAGAATGCCGAGCAGATCTATGTCGTGCCGTGCCATTTCCAGGTGCTGCACCGTCTTCCCCGACACCGGGTCCGGCATGAACCCGAGATGGGCTACTGCCGACGTCGCCAAGCTCACGACCAATGAGATGAACGAGGCCGGCGGGACCTCAATCTGCTCCTCACCGGAAGTAACTCCCGACTCACTCTCCTCTTTCTGCTCATCCCTGGTCTCGGATCTATCCTCGGTCGGAGACCGGCGCTCCTCCTCAGAGGAAACATCCTCGGGAGGCGTCGTGCTCTCATCGGCTCCCCTGCCGCCTTCGACCCCCTCACTCATGCGCCAGCCCCCCACTCCCTGACAAGCCGTTCGCCAAGGAGAGTACGAACCTTGAATGGTTCACCATTGCGCATATAGACTCTCGGCACTCGCGGGCCGATCCGGGCAATGATCTCGTAACTGATCGTCCCACTCAGCCGGGCCAGTTCATCGGCTGTGATCTCCTCATTCCCGTCTGTGCCGAGGAGCACGACCTCATCGTCGACAGAGACACCCGGGATCTCCGTCACATCGACCATCGTCAGATCCATGCAGATGGTACCTACGATGGGCGCGCTCTTCCCGCGCACGAGAACCCGCCCCACATTCGAGAATGCGCGGTCGTAACCGTCGCCATAGCCGACGGAGATAGTGGCTATCGTGGAGGGGCGTGCGACTCGATAGGTCCTTCCATAGCTGACAGATGCACCGACAGGGAGGTGCTGGACGTGGACGACCCTCGTCTTCAGACTCATGACTCTCCTCGCCTCGATGCGGCGAGCGACGCTGGTCGATGGATAGAGTCCATAGAGGATGAGGCCCGGACGAACCATATCGAATATCGAGGGAGGCAGGTCGATGAGCGCTGCACTATTGGCGGCGTGACAGATTCCCACATTGTATCCAGTTTCACGCAGCTCTCCCAGGACACGGTAGAACCGCTCGAGTTGGTCGTGTGCAAAGCTTTTGTCGGCATCCTCCGCATTGGAGAAGTGCGTGAAAATCCCCTCGATGCGGAGCCCCGCCAGATCGTTTATCTGCTTCACAAATGCGACGGCATCCTCGGGGAGTACCCCGCTCCTCCCCATCCCCGTATCTATCTCGATATGCACGCTCGCCACCCTCTGTGACGCGACCGCAGCGCGGGAGAGTCGGTCGGCAAAAGGTACATTCGTCACCGTACACGCCAGCGCGTTCTCTATGATCTCGGTCACCTCGCCGAACCCTGCTGGACTGAGAATGAGGATCGGGAGAAAGATGCCTTCGGCCCTCAGCTCGAGTGCCTCGTCCAGGCTGGCGACGCCGAACATGTCTGCGCCTTCGTCGACGAGCGTTCTGGCGACCTCGCCCACACCATGGCCGTACGCATCAGCTTTGACCGGCACCATGATCTTCGTCTCTCCAGGAATGAGCTGTCGAATGTCGCGGAAGTTCGCCGCCAGCGCATCCAGGTCTATCTCGCCCCAGGTCCGTCCGAGATCCATCGTCATTGGAATCGGTACTCCCGTTTGAACGAACTTCTTGCAACTGAAGGGGTTCACGAGATGAGCGCACAGTTGGTGGGTTTGTACCATATCCCCCCTTAAAACGCAAGATTTTTTTTCTCACCCCGTGCAGCCCGGCTCCGCGGATTACCCGTTCTTTCTTGTTGCACTCCCAGCCCCTTCTCTTTTATAGTAAGATATTCGTTGATTCGCGCAATACCCCTTTCCGAAAGGAGACGCCGGCACCATCGAGCGCAGTGCTCCCCCGATCGTTTCCTCGACACACTGTAACAGATCGAACTGGGAGGAGCGGATTACAGACATGGGTGGAACGAACGACGTCTTCTCGCAGCTGGTGGATCTTGTCGACCGCCTGCGCGGCGAGACCGGTTGTCCGTGGGACAGAGAGCAGACTCACGAGACCCTCAAGCCCTACCTCCTCGAGGAAGCTCACGAGGTCATCGAGGCACTGGAGGAAGGGAGCGACGAACGCCTGAAGGACGAGCTCGGCGACGTTCTATTCCAGGTACTGTTCCACGCCCAGATCGCCAAGGAAGAGGGACGATTCACGATCGACGACGTGCTGCGGGACAACTTGAAGAAGATGAGGCGGCGTCATCCGCACGTCTTCGGCGCAGAACGCGTCTCCGGGCCCCGCGAGGTCCTGGTCAATTGGGAGCAGATCAAACGGCAGGAATCGCCCGACGGTCGGGCGGGATCTCTCCTCGATGGAGTGCCGAAGGGTCTGTCAGCGCTGCTGCGAGCCCACAGAATTCAGGACAAGGTATCGCGAGTGGGTTTCGACTGGAACGACCCCCAAGACGTTATGAGGAAGGTCGAGGAAGAACTCCAGGAACTGTCGGCGGCGCGCCGGGGCAATGAGGGGATCGCTATCCGGGAAGAGCTCGGCGACCTCCTGTTCGCGATCGTCAACCTCGCCCGGCTCCTCAACGTCAATCCTGAAGATGCGTTGAAACGCAGCACCGACAAGTTCATCGCGCGCTTTAAGCAGATCGAGGAGTCTCTGAGAGAGCGGGGATCGAGCGCAGAAGCTGCCACCCTCGAGGAGATGGAGCAACTCTGGAACCTCATCAAAGGTGAGGAGCAGCGCCGAAAGAGCACGCCGGGAGAGCAATAGATGACGGGAACTCCCGAGGCCGCCTAGTATCTGCCCGCGAAATAGTCATCGAGAATCGTTCGATGGTCGAACGCTATCCTGCCCGGGAGTCCCTCCCGCCGGAAGACTCTCGCCGCCAGGGCGTCATCCTTCCCCACCGGTTCACCTTCACCCTTCGCCAGGAAGACAACCGACACGCAGTGAAACCGTGGATCCCGGTCCGGGGTGGAGTAGGCATGAAACTGGCGCAGCAGCTCGATGTCGAGAGAGGTTTCTTCCTTGCCCTCCCTCCTCGCTGCCTCCTCGAGCGTCTCTCCGTATTCGACGAAACCGCCGGGCAGAGCCCACCCGTGCGGCGGATTCTTCCGCTCGATGAGCACTACGCCTTCGTCGATTTCGATGATTAGATCCACTGCCAGGCGCGGCAACTGTCTCATCTGTCGAGCCTCCCGGCGGCGCACCTCCCGCCGGCGCACCTCCCGCCGGCGCACCTCCCGCCCTTTCGTTCTCCTGCGAGTGAACAGGGATGCCTCACCGGTCGCCGACGATCACGAACTCGATCCTTCTGTTCTGCGCCCTCCCTTCCGCGGTAGCATTGTCTGCTGTGGGAAACTCCTCGCCAAAGCCCTTTGCCACAAGCTGAGAGGCATTGACCCCGAGAGTCTCGACAAGATAGTCGCGCACGGCGTTTGCACGGGCTAGCGAGAGGCGCAGATTGGTAGCCGCATCTCCCTGGCTGTCTGTGTGGCCGTGTATCTCTACCACCAGATCGGGATTCGAAAGGAGGAATTCGGCGGCCGCGGCGAGTTCGGGATGAGAGTCGGGACGGATCGTTGCGCGCCCGCTCTCGAAATAGACCTGGCGCAGAGTGATGCGGGTCCCCTCCTCGATCAGCACGAAGTCGGCGACCGTCGTTTCGTCATCCTCGATCACCACTGTCTGAGATCGAGCAACATATCCTTCGAGCGCGGCCTCGGCCGTGTACGTCCCCGGGGGTAACGAGAGCCCGTAGACCCCTGTCCGAGGGTCAACTTCCACGCTACCGATGTCGGTACCAGGGAAAGCGATGGTGGCGCCGAGAGGCCGGCTGGTCTCACTCTCCGTCACCATACCAGTCAATAGCCCCTCCACGACCGCCGGCTCGAGCGCGAATTCTCTGACTGTTATCTCGCCGCGACGGACGACAACAGGTGCCACCAGACGCCGGTACCCTTCCGCCGTGACTTCGATCGTCACAACGCCTGCCGGGATTCTCGACGCCTCGTACTTGCCCGTTTGGGTCTCCGTTGCGGTCGAAGCCAGTTCAGTCCCGGGAAAGTCGATGACCGCGGCGAGGGGACTGCCAGTCTCCGCATCAGTCACCGCCCCGACGATGCCGCCCACCGGTGGCCGAGCCGCAGCCTTCGTCACCGGTACTGACCAGCCCAGCCCGAAGACGAGATTCCAGTTCGGAACGGCCTTCGTTCCATCCTCGCGCTCCCGCGATACCCCGAGATCGATCCCGAGGTCAGCGTTGAGATGAACCGGAGTCGCAAACCGCACACCGAGCGTGACCCGCATCGGCTGCTCGGCGAAGGCAAAGGAATCGTTCGCGGGCGCATACTCTGCAGTATACTCGACGAACGGCGTAAATAGGTCCGACGGGAGTTCGAGTCCGCAGCCGATCAGGACGAAGTCGTCGGTATCGACCGTCTCCCCATCATACTCACGCTGGTTCACCATATACCCGCCGTTGAGGTGCAACTTGAACGGAGGCGCCCCCTCGACAGGCTGCATGTCGATCGTGGCAATACCGCGACCACCGAAGATAGGCTCTTCATTCGTAAATGGCTTATCTCCTGTGGAGAGTACAGCAAAGCCGCCCGCGCCCAGAGAAAGCATGTCGACCACCGGGAAACTCAGCTTGACCCCCAGCTGGGTGTCTCCGATTCCGCTGTTGCTCGACTCACCGATAGCGCTGTGGCGGCCGAGACCGGATAAGGCCAGCTCCACGTTCGATACCGGGGCATACGTCACCCCGAGGTGCCCGTACACATCGCGCGCCGTCTCGGATTGCCCGGGCACCGCCTCAACGTCTTCCTGCGAGAACTGACCGTGCAGGTTGACCGAGAGTATGCCTTTCCCCTCCGAATCAGCGGACTGCACACGCAGCAGGCCCTTCGTCCCATACAGAGCGGGCGCGCCCCAGGCAGCACCGATACAGTTCAACGAAATCCCGACGGCCAAGAGCACTCGAAATATCGTTCTCACCTCTCGAAACCTCCATGTCTCGTGACCATGCCGGATCCGGCGGTCACGCAATCAGGATGACATGCTCGGCCCTGGGCTGAGCCTCCCATTCACGCGGTCCGCGTTGACCAGGCCCGGGGTACGACAGAGAACCGACGATCTCTCATCACACAGACGCTCTGGTTAGGTTATCTGCGATCCTAAGCGAACTCGTGGCCGGGCGTCAAGTGATTTCCACCGAATCGCACACAGCGCCGAGGTGGGCCCCCGGTCGTACGCCCCAATCGCGCATCCCTGCCCCTTGACAGTGGGCGGAGAGCACACTATAGTTAAACAGGATCGAAATCCTATCTCACCGATTCCGATTGCGATACGGATTCCCTGCCCTTCGGCCAGGGCTGGGGGGTACTGCCACTTACTGACGCTCGGCGAGGTTCATGATCGCGGCAGAGCGGGGAGCCCAGCCGAATATGCTGTTGCTTCCGCGAATTTCCCCTTTTCAGGGGGTTCGCTGGAGATCGCCCGAGTGCCGGGCAGCTCATGGGTGGCGAGGCGTCGGGCCCGAGCAGGATGGCTCACGTCTTTGTGCCTGCGGTAGACGCTGGTTCTGGCTCCCCTCTCTGGCGCGGCGCGACGTTCTCCCCCGAGGGCCGTCTCTCTCCCGGCGGAGGAGGGCTTCATACAGGAGGACAACCGATGGCGGAGAAAGAGCTGAAGGAAGCACCGAGAACGTGGGACGGGATGGATCGGCGAACGGGGGAGGAACGACGGTCGGGTCTTGATCGGCGCGCTGGGGCGGTAGAGCAGTTCCAGATCCTGAGACACTGGGATTTCCTGAGCGAGCGGGCACGAGAGGAGATCGCACGGGTTCTCACCTCGTTCATCAGCAGACCACTGCCTCGGGACCTGCTCTGGGCCATGCTGAGCCAGGAGACAAAGAACGAGATCGAGGAGATCACTCCTGCCGGCGGGAGAACGGGTGACTGAAACACGGACTCGCAGATGGAAGACGCCTTCACGGCGGCCTGCGCATGATGTTTCACCCTCCCCCTCTTGACACTGCAACCGCCGGAGGTTAGTTTGTACTCGAGTCGCCGTACAGGCCCTCTCTCGGTGTTGTTCGGCAGATGAGACCGCTGTAATCTACCGCTTCCGGGGAATGACCGACCATGACGATCGAGGCTCCTCCTGAGACCGTCAATCAGCTGCGCTCCATCTACGAGATGCTCACCCAGATGGATCTCCAGTTGGATGCGATCGTGGCCGAGCTTCGGGCGATCCGCACCTCCCTCGGCGACTATGCGGAAGGCCTGCTCGCGGCTTCTCTCGGGGCCGAGGGTGCGGGCGAGGTCACATCGACGACTGGCATCTGGGACGGAACCGAGCGGAGGAAGGGAGCAGATCGCCGCAAGGGCTTCGAGCGGAGGAGATCAGCCGTCCACGAATTCGAGATACCGCCGGCGTGGGAGCATCTGAGCAAGGAGGCCCGAGAAGACATCGTCCAGGCTCTCGGGTCGTCCCTCGATCAGCCGCTCTCCTACAGAAAGCTCTGGAACAGGCTGAGCGAGGAGACGAAGCGGGAGATCCGCCAGAAATCTGCAGCCCACGCATCGGAACAGAAGAAGAGGGGAAAAGCGCGTACAACCTAGCCACAGACGGTGGTGACGTGGCGTCACTTCGATGAGGGCAGAGCCATGGGTAGCGAGGAAATGGAGGATAGACGGAAGGGCGATGACAGGCGAAGCGGATTCGAACGGCGCAAAGAGGAACTGTTCGATTTTCGCATCCTGAATGCGTGGAATAACCTCAGTGAGCCGGCGCGCCGGGACATCGTTCGCGTCTTCTCCTCCACGATCGACCGCAAGATGACCCCGGAGCTCTTCTGGATAATGCTGAGCGAAGAGACGCAGCGCGAAGTCCACCGACTCACGGAGCAGCTGCAGCACCTACTTGCAAAATCGTAGACGATATCATCGCACTTAGAAGCGATCACCCAGTGAGAGATCACCCGGAGAGATACGAGCGCCTCACGTGAGGCGCTCGTCACTTGTTATGGTCGGCGCTTCGTTTCCCGCGGCCGGTCCACCTTGTCACGGCTGCGGTCAGATCGCCCTATCACTCGGGCCTCGTCCCGAAAGGACGCCCGCCCCTGCGGACAGGGGCGGGCAGGTACATTTCCACCGCTCTCGTGTGCCTCGGACGGTCGCTCTCGTGATCCTCCCACAGCCGAGATTTCCTGTACTCCGCTACGGCGCCACCATTGTGAGCGCGAAGCTGTCCTCGTCATAGAGCGTGGACGGGGGCACTCCGATCCGGGAACGATACCCGTACAGCCCGAGCGGCGCGGCCGGAGGCACGGTGTGAGTCAGGTGCCGTTGCACTGTCGTCTCGGCCGGGAGGGTGTACTGATCAGGTCCCATGATGGC
>LJUI01000083.1 GCA_001303705.1 candidate division TA06 bacterium SM23_40 | reverse complement strand
TCTCCCGGGGCGATCCAGCGGAGTGCAATGCTGTGATCGGTCTTCTGATAGACCCTGAGATCAGCGGGAGCTCCCGGCGGCGTCGTATCGCCTAATGCGGCATAGGTGAGACATATCTCATGACAGGAGGCCGTGGGGTATGTGCACTGGCCTTCGGCCCGGCTGCAGTCGATCCAGGCCACATAGACCATCCCATCGGGACCGACGGCGAGCGCGGGGAGGACCTGGTCAGCGAGGTTCTGTGAGCGCTCGCCCGGACGCTGGTCAGTGCCGAACGAGAGACCGCCGTCCAGGGAACAGTCGATCGTGATGTCCCGATCGGTCCCCCAGAGGCTCGTCCAGGCGACAAAGACGCGATCCTCCTCATCAGCGGCCAGCTGAGCGGGGCCCGGGCCAGCGGCCAGGGAGGGAGCTTCATCGCTCACTCTTACTGGCGCGGAGAACGATGCGGAATTGGGTGAGCGCCGCGAGAGGAATATCGTTCCGTCACGGTTCCAGCATACAAGTAGCGATCCGTCTGGGCTAAGGGCGATGTCAGGCTGTCCGGCATCAGTCCCTTCCGAGGGCAGGAGGGTTGCAATGAATGTCCTCCCGCCATCCCGGGAGGAGGTGTGTCGGATTCTGCCGTTTGTCTCCCAGACGAGATGGACAGGCCCTTGGGGTGAGGCAACGAGCGACCCGTACTCATCAGCGTTCCATCCGAGACCAACGGGTCGTTGGAACAGCCCGTTCGGGAGTGAGCCGCGGGCCACCATGACGGTCGCCTCGCCGTCGACGAGGTCGCGCCATGCGACATACACCTGGCCCTCGCTCGCGGCGAGCGCGGGATGTTCTTTCTTCGACGAACGGGCCCCCTCTATCTGGAGAGGCTCGGAAAAGTGATTACCGCCGTCCTCTGAGACAACTGCCTCGATGAGCGAGTCGTTCGATACGTATGCGAGAATGAGACGCCCCTCGTCGTCGATCACGAGGGCAGGATCCCGGGCCTCATCGCTGACCGCAACAGGAGCTGAGAAAGATCGCTCCCCGCGCGAAAGACGGGCACACCAGATCCCGGGGACTTCGTCGGCAGCACACCACGCCACGTACAGGTTCCCCTCGCTGTCCGCTGCTGCGGCTATCGACTCGATCATTCCCGCGGCTGCTCGAAGGTCGAGCCGGATCTGGGGAGCGAATCGAAGAGAGGGATCGGCACGGACCTCGGTCGTGCCGACTTCGGTCATTCCGACCGGGAACGAGTTGTCGGCGTCCATGCCGAGCCCGACTGTGCCCGCCGCCAGTGTCCCGGCCGCGGCCGAGAGTGCGACGATTCCGGCGAGTCGGAGCCTCTGCTTGCACCTCATCTACCTCTACCTCGTGTGAAAGACAGTCTTTGATGCCCCGATATTTCCGGTACCATCGATCGCCCTGAGAACGAGCGTATGTTCGCCGGGCTCGAGGTCCGGGAGGTCGAACTCAAACTGCTCTTTCGAAGTATCGAATATGTGGTCAACGGGGAAGACCGCACGCCAGGGGCCGGCATCGCACGAGTATTCCGCCCCGCGAATGCGGCTCATGGCGTCCTTTGCCTCGGCCTTCGCCTTCTGCTGGCCCGCGGTCGATCCGGAGACCGCGAGTCCGCCGATCGTCGGCGGTGTATTGTCGATGGCGAACGGGTCGGAGACCCGATGGCCTTCGAGTGCGAGCGGCCGGGGATTGTCCGGACTGTCCGTGGCTACGACTTTGATGCGGTACTCGCCGTCGGGAAACGCGTGCGGGTCGAGCGTGAGCGACGTGCCCGAGAAATCCTCCTCGAGACGCTTCCACTCCTTCTCTTCGAGTCCCTTGAAGTAGACATCGTACGCGAGCTTGTCGCCGTTGGGATCTTCTGCGCGCCAGGTTATGGCCCTCGTCTTCTGAACCGTCGGGAGGGTGCTCGCTGTGCGTTCATTACGGCCGCCTGCACCTGAGGGCGAGAGCAGAGGGGAGGTGGAGATCGAGGCCGGAACGGGCCTCGCCGCCGCCCCCGCTGCGGGGCCGGTCTGCTCGTCGGCTTTGTCAGGCTCGGTCACCTCGACAGAGGTGACCTGTGGGGCCAGGTTCTGCTGCAGGTACGCCACCTCCACCCGATCGAGTGCCGGCGAGCTGCGCGCATCCGATGAAGTGAGCGTGGCCCGCCACTGGAGGAATCGTGCGGGAGGGCTCGCGACTCTCTTTCCCGTCGGGGTCCGGAGCTCGGCCGACCAGTCGCTCCAGTTGTCGTCCGGCTTCTCTGTGTTGCCCGTGCGCGTAGCCAGGGTCACATTCGTTCCCGAGGGGATGAGCGCTTCCCAGGTGATCACCCCCCACTCTGCCACTGACCCACAGTCCTTCACCTCGGACTCCAGCGTGCCGGTCGCCGCGTACTCGGGGGCCAGCCGGTACAGTTGGCCGTCATCGCCGGTGCCGATATATATGTCTCCGCCAGATGTAGAGAGAAGGCTGATGATGTTCGGTGCGTCGCATTTCGCCAGCAGAGAGACTTCGTCATCATCGTCGAGACGCCAGAGTCTACCCTCTCCGCCCGTACCGATGACGAGGCGGCGGTTGCGATCGAGGGCGAGGGAGAGGAGGACATCGGGTGAGGTCCACAGGCGCCGTACCGCTCCATCGGGCGAAATACGATAGAGAACGCCTGCAACCCCGGGCCGGGGGGCTGCGGGAGTGATCGGGGCAAACGGTGTTGGCTCGCGCCTGGCGGCCTGGGGCTCAGTCCCCGTTCCGCCGTCCGAAGACGCAGCGGGCTGCGTCGGGGTCAGCACTTCTGATGGTGCCGCTGCAGGAGCGGAAGGTACCGGCGCCCCCGAGGTCGTCCCCACGTACAGAGTCCCCTCACTGAGGGCAAGTGCGCGTGTCTCCGGTTCGGAGGCATCGTACATGACGAATGCATCCCCGTCTCGGGGGATCCTGACCACCAGCCCGCTCCCCTCGGTGCCGGCGAAGAGCCTCCCCTGTTCATCGACGAGGACTGCCATGATGTGTGGGTCGTCGGAGTCGAAGACCGGTTCGGCATCTCCGGTACGTGAGACGCGGTACAGTCTCCCTTCATCCCCTGTCCCGGCATACAGAGATCCCCTGTCATCGAATGCGAGAGCCCAGACATACTTCTCCTCAAGGTCCCAGAAGATCGAGGCTTTGCCATCTCTGGTGATGCGGTAGATGAGGCCTTCCGGCATCGTTCCGCAGAAGAGGTTGCCCTGACGGTCGAGAGCCAGGCTGGTGACAGCGATCTCGTCGGAGTCGAAGAGAAGCTCGCACGACCCGGATCGAGCCACCTTGAATACCTTGCCCTCATTCCCCGTTCCCACGTACAGAACGCCCTTCGAATCGCGTGCGAGGGACCAGATATATTGCTCGCCCGACTCTGCCCACAGGCTCAGCTCGGGGGCAAGAACGGCCTTTCCGTCTGCGGTGATCGAAACATTAGTCGGCGTGCCCTTGGCCAGCGCATCGTGGGAACCGACCTCCCATCGCGACGTGGTTGCCGCCCAGCAGGGAATGGCCACGAGCGCTGCGATTGTTGTACAACCGGTCACTGCGAGCAGATGCTTCAGTCGATGGCCGCCCGGATGATAGCTCATTGCGTCACTCCGTTCCGCATCTCATTCGATTCGTGCCTTGGTCTGCGCCCGGATTCCTTTCCGAGGTTCGTAATTGCGCCTCCCTCAGACCCTCTGCTGCTCATTTCCTGACAGACGATTCCGAGCGATCGACAGTGAGCGGAATCGTCTTCGCTCCGGTGATGACGAAGTCGGTGCTGATGTCGGTTCGGAAGACGACCTTGCCACCGGTCATCCCCCCCTCGCCGGCCTCCAGTTCGGGCTGCATGACGTGGAGCACGGACGGCGGGAGCAGGGGCAGCTCCTCTCCTCTCACGACGGCGCCGGGCCGCGGCAGAATGAGAGTGAGGATGATCTCGTCGTTTCTATCCTGATCTTCGAGTAAGTGAAGTAGCTGGTCGAACTCGGTCGGGATGAACCGCCAGGTCGCACGGAGGACCTCAATCGCCTGGGCCGTCGCCGCATCGGAGACGATGAGCTGATAGGTCCCATCGGGGACGTCCGCGGGCACGGCGATTCTGGTCTGCACGGGGATCGGTCTCTCCAGATGTGGCCTGAGCCAGATGTGGAGTGCGACCTCCTCCTCTGGATGAACGCGTGTCTGTTCGAGATGGAGTCGTTCAATCGATGCCGTGCGGAGCGTCTCCTCGATGGCGACCCTCGTCTGCATGCGGGCGATCTGTGCTCTCTCCAGCGGATTGAGCATCAGGAGCGCGATCGAGGTGCCCAGTTCCTCCCCGGCGGCGTCGATCGCTGTCAGATCGCTGAAGATATTGTCCAGGTGGAGGGTCTGACCACTCCGCAGCTCGACCTCGGTGTCGGCATGGAGCGTAATGTTCCCCAGGCCCCTGTTCGTCGTCCTGACGATACTCGCAAGGGACCATCTGACGAACTGGGGGGCGAAGATAGGGTCGTCGAAGATCTCGAGATGGAACGTTTCGGGGGCGGGTAGGCCGGGCGATGCCACCGTGATGTCGAAGGGGATGAGATCCGGTTCTGTGCCGAGCCTGCCGGTGATGCCGGGGATGCGGTCCTGGCCGAGGGTGCCGACGATCCCGACAGGCGCGCCCATCTTGTACGAATCGTAGAGGCTCTTGAGCACCAGATGTACGTATCCGTTGGTGATCGGCGCAGCAGCTTGGCCCGAGTTGAACATCGAATGACCGAAAGCGAGGATACGGTCACCCTCGCGATAGGTGAGTGTGCCGATGGCGAATGCCGAGGCATCTCCGCCGACGAGCTGGACGCCGAGCACTGCGCCGGGTTCGAGCGGGATCTCGGCGGCCTCCTCGCCCGAATACGCCCCACCCTGGATGGGTATGAAGCCGAATCTGTCGAGGAGGGAGGTCATCTCGGAGATGGCGGTGGCGTCGAACCCGGAGAGGACGAGTGGCGTCCGGACCGGTGAGATGCCGCCGCCCGAGGGGAGTGGGTGACGAATTGCGGCGGTCTCGGCCAGAGACCGGGCAGTGTGGGAGGGCTCCGATGCCCGGGAATACACAAAGCCGGCCAGCAATTCCTCCCAGGTCTCCTCATGGCGCGTCAGTTGCGGGTGGGTTGACCGATCCTCGCGCTCGAAGAGCTCGAGCATCTGTTCGATCGGGGTGATACCGGCGATCGGTTCCTTGGGAAAGAGGCCGAACGAGTAGCCGACCGCGCCGATCATGCGGCCGTCGATGTACACAGGGCTCCCGCTCATTCCGGCGATGACACCCGCTTCCTCGATCGGGCCGCCCGAGAGGCGCGCGAGGATCAAGTCATGCTTGGGGAAGGCGTTCTTGAGGATGCTGATGATCTCGGCATCGAACTCCTCAATCGTCGTCCCCTGGAATACGCTTCGGCCAACCCCCGTCATGCCCGGCTGCACTTCCTCCAGAGGCATGAACCGTTCGGTATCGAGCTCGAGGGCTGGGACGACGGCAACAGGAAGTGCTATTGACAGAAGCAGGGCGAGAGAGACAGATTTCGCTAAGGACGAACTCATGGGTGCCTTCTTCGGGCCGTGCCTTTCAACAATGATTGGGGTCAGGTTTCTGCCCTGACCGCTCAATGAGGTACCGACCCTCCTTGGCCCGAGAGGATAGCAGGCCGGTCGGGGTTTGTCAAAGGGTTTTTGGGGCTGTCGGCAGAGTCGGGGAAGAGGGGCCGTGGGTTTCTCCTTGACACTGTGTGTTGTTGCGAATAGGATGGGCTGTCCATCACATTCCCGCGATGCCGGAGGCGCGAGAGGCCGGGCTTCGTCGCTGGCCGAAGTCTCCGCGTTCGCGGCATTGCTGTGGGGTGAGTCGGGGCCGCCCGATTGAACCATAGAATCCTCGATGGAAGGGAGAATGGATATGCATCAGGTGAAGACGCGGTCTGAGGATGTGCTGCGCGAGCTCAAGGCGCGGAGGATCATTGCCATCATCCGGGCCGCGGGCGAGGAGGAGGCTGAGCACATCGCTACGGCCGCGATCTCCGGCGGCATCACCGCTATCGAGATAGCGGTCAATATGCCGGGGGCGATGGGTGCGATCCGTCGGCTGGCGGGACGTGAGGGGGTTCTGGTAGGCGCGGGAACCGTTGTGAACGCCAAGCTGGCGAAGGGGGCGATCGAGGCAGGTGCTCAGTTCGTCGTCTCCCCCCACACTGACCGACGCATCATCGATGCCGCGACCGAGTTCGGGGTGCTGGCGTCGACCGGGGCCGCCACTCCGACAGAAGTCGTCACCGCCTGGGCGCTCGGGGCCAGGCTTGTGGAGGTATTCCCCGCCGCCTCGTTCGGCGGGCCGAGCCACATCGCCGCGCTCAAGGTGCCGCTCCCGTTCATCGAACTGATGGCGACGGGAGGTGTCAATCTCAACAACATCTTGGACTACTTCAGGGCTGGCGTCTCCACAGTCGGTGTGGCCAGCGGGCTGATCGACCCGTGGGCTGTGGAGACGGGGAGGTGGGATGTGATCACCCATAAGGCCACCGCCCTCACTGCGAAGCTCTCGCTGCTCACCTGAGAAGAAAGTCCCGGAATGCCGGCCGCTTCTCGAGAGCAGTACGAAACGGAGTGTGAGAGAGCCTGAGGACGGAGGGGAAGGCCGGCTGATGTCGGGGGCGACATACGATCTCGAGACCACTGTTGTACCGTAGGAAATGGGGAGGAGAGATGCGAGAGGTAGTCATTATCGGCGGCGGTCCTGCCGGGTATGCCGCCGGCATCTACTGCGCGCGGGCTGGGCTCGCGCCGCTTCTGTTCACGGGCAAGGAGATGGGGGGACAGATCGCGCTTACGGATACGATCGACAATTATCCCGGGTTTGCCGACAGCGTCGGCGGGTTCGACCTCTCCGATCAGATGCGGCGCCAGGCCGAACGGTTCGGAACGGAGATAGTGCAGGATGTAGTGGCCAAGGTCCGGTTCACGGAGCAGCCGTTCGAGGTGACCACCGCGAACGGCGAAACCCACCAGGCGAAATCGGTGATAGTGGCCGCCGGGGCGTCGTACCGTCGGCTCGGGGTGCCTGGAGAGGAAAGGCTCGTGGGCCGCGGTGTCTCCTATTGCGCCACCTGCGACGGATTCTTCTTCAAGGATCAGGATGTGGTCGTCGTCGGCGGGGGCAACTCTGCCCTCGACGAGGCCATCTTTCTCACACGCATCGTGAAGCACGTGAACATCGTTCACCGCCGCGACGAGCTCCGTGCCGACAAGATATTACAGAATAAGGCCATGGCCACCGGCAAGGTCAGCGTCATCTGGGACTCAGTCGTGACGGAGATAGTGGGGGATGAGCAGGTCACGGGTGCAAGACTGAGGAACGTCAAGACCCAAGAGGAGCGTGTCATCGAGACACCGGCGGTATTCATCTTCATCGGCTTCGTGCCGAATACCGACCTGTTCAAGGGCCAGCTCGACGTCGACGAGACCGGCCACCTCATCGTCGATTCACGCCAGCGTACAAACATACCGGGGGTCTTCGGTGCGGGCGATATCCACGACAGCCGCTACCGCCAGGTTGCTACCGCATGCGGGTATGGTGTCATGGCCGCCCTCGAAGCCCAGAGGTTTCTGAGTGGCGTGTAGAGGCCGTGCCTGCGGTCTCGCCCCCGACGATACGATCACGGTGATGGTCGAGTGAGGTGTCCACCAGTTAGCGCGAGAAGCAATCGCAGCGGCCGTCCGGATAATCTAAGGGTCAAGGAGGAGGCGGCGCCTTCGACAGAGATGGGGCGGCGCGTGCAGCGGATGCGGAGGCATTGGATTCCACAGGGAGGGGAAGGCCGGCCCGATTCACTAGAAGTAGGCGGTGACGCGGAGGAAGCCGAGGTGATCGGCGCTGCCGAATTCGGATGCTTCATCTCCCGAAAAGAGGTTGAGATTGAACAGGAGGTCAACGTTCTCAGCGATGTTGTAGCTCAGCGAGGGGATGAGGACCAGGCTCCGGTCATCGAGGTTTCCCACGCCGTAGGCCGAGAGGTCGATGAGTTCAGTGAGGGGATAGGAGGTGTAGAGAAACAGGTAGTTCCGGGCCAGGCTCTTGCGCCCGCCGAAGAGGAGCTCCAGCCACTCCTGAACGGTATAGTCCTCCCTGCGTAAGCGTCCGCGCTCACTCCAGTAGTACTCTCCGAGGAGATACGTTCCGTTCTCCAGCGTGTAGTCGACGCCCAGCACGAGCTGGGCGTAGTCATCTGAGCGCTCCCAGTCGTTATATGCACCTTCCCCCCAGACTCCCAGGCCGAAGAGCTCTCCCGCGAAGTCCCCACCGAGCAGGCGCCTGCGCTCGGCAGAGGTGGTGCCTGTGAGGAAGTTCCGGCGCTCCTCGTGGAGTTGGCCGATCGTTGCCGAGATGTCATACCGGCCGAAGTGCTCGCCGATCCTGAGGAGGCGGGCAGTTTGCTCGATCGTTCCGTGAGGGGCGAAGACAGCCCGGATCGAACCGGCAGTGTGGAAGGGAATTTCGATGGCTCCGGCATCGACGCCCCGCTTCTCATAAGTGGGCTCGACGAGAGACTTCACGTTGAATAGGTCGGTCGGATTCCAGGCGTATCCCGTACCCCAGGGGAGCTGCTGCTTGCCGACTCTGATCATGAACCGTCCCGCATAGAAGGAGAGGAACGCGTTGTCCAGGTAGTGCTCGTTCTCGAACTCATACGCGGAGGGCGCATCAGGGGGGAGTTGTTCAAAGATGGCAGGGGGCAGAAGTTCGTCGAGGGGGAGGGCCGTCCTCCCATTGAAGGTCTGGTACACGTAGTCGCCGCGGAACGATGCACGTTCGCCGGCCTGGGCGGAGATGTCGAGACGCAGTCTGTTGTAGTCCTGAACGTAGGCCTCTCTGTCGATGGCTCCTGCCCTGAGCTGGTACTGGTAGTATCCGCTCAGTTCCGGCCCGATCCCCCAGGCGCGTGGCAGAAGTAGGAGAGTAGCAAGTGTAACTGTAACGACGAGGCGACACATCGATTCCAGTCCCATCGGCCGGCTATCGCTTCTTCAGTTCGCTCGTGGTGAACTGCGCATCGGGTAGATCGATGTCGTATTCGATCTCGACGATGCGCATCGTGGTCCGGGAGTCATCTTGCAGATTCGTCATCACATAGTGCATCGGGGTCGGGTGTGCATCGATGATCCGGATGTCGGCGACCAGGAGGCGTTTGAGCAGCTCTCCGTCATCATCGTAGTAGTCGACCCGCAGGGGGACGTAGAGTGAGGTATCAGCCCAGATCTCGACCCTGCTGTACGCGCAATCGGAATCGTACGGCGTGAGGGTGAGGTGATAGCAGACGTTGCCCTCGCAATCCTCTGTCCCTGCGAGCGTGGCATCGTAGTCGGCGGCGAACGAGCTCGATGATCCCATATCCTCGTAGGAGAAGTCGCTCCCCATCATCTTCTGTCGCTTCACATGACTGGCGAGGTGGCGCACACGGTCGGTGGAGGGGAAGTAGGACCAGATGTCTTTTCCGTCGTCGAGCATGAGGAAACTCACGCCTTCCACCCGGGCCGGCTCGAGGTATCGGAAGAGCATCTTATCGTTCCCATCTTTCGTGAAGACTCTGATTCTGAATTCTCTCTCCTCGCCGCCCGTAGTCGTGATCGTCTGGAGGATGATGCCCTCGCTCGATTCGGCTCTGGCGACCGAGTCGACGCGCGCGACGATCTGGCGGGCCGACGGGCTGTCGTCCGCTTCATCGGCCAGGGCGTCTGCAGGCAGGTGAATGACAGGAATGACAATAGAGAGAAGGAGGCATAAGCGAATAACGTGGGACATGATTGACCTCTTGTCTCGAGATGAGTGTAGACCGGGATCCGCAGATACGCGAGCCGGGACACCGCGGCTACACGATCCTGAGCGGGGCGGCCACCCGAGGAGTGAGTATATCTCATCCTCCTCGGGGCAGAAAGCGGTTTTTTTGTGCGTGTACGCGGGGTGCCCCAGCGGACTGGACGCGGGGCGAGCAGAAGTGCTTGACATCAGATGATTTCTTGCGATATACTGGGGCGACGCAAAGGTCAAGCGGGATGCCCGTATCTTCTGTGAGGGTTCTGATACGAGAGCTCTGAGTTGACCAGGTCATCAGGTGGAATATGACGAAGCAAAGGCGGCAGAGGCAGCGGCTGTGTGGAATGGATGCTCGTGTAGGGGGGGATGGCCCAAGCCTGTGCCGATTTTCATCGGCCCGACCGAGGGAGACCGTGGACCGGCCCGTGGGCAGCACCGCTCCGGTCCGGTCTGTGAATGATCGGGAGTACGGAAAAGAGTTATCGATCAGCACTGGAAGGTGCTCGACATATCCATACGAGGAGGGGAGAGATGAAC
Source organism: candidate division TA06 bacterium SM23_40 (assembly GCA_001303705.1). Lineage (GTDB taxonomy): Bacteria > LJUI01 > LJUI01 > SM1-40 > SM1-40 > SM1-40. The sequence continues at coordinate 284 of LJUI01000083.1, read as the reverse complement.
TGCGGGTGGAGATCTGATGGGAGAATGATCCTGATTTCAGCGATCGTCATGGTGAGTTCGGCCGCTCTCCTTATAGGAATGGGAGCATCGGCGCGCCCGGGCGGTGGCCTCGCTGCGGCCCCGGGCGCTGATGCTGTGGCCCCTCGCGCTGATGCTGCGGCCCCGGGCGCTGATGCTGCGGCCCCGGGCGCTGATGCTGTGACCCCGCACGGTGGTGCTGTGACCCGGCACGCTGGCCCCGCGGCGCCAAACGTGTGGGCGGATATCGATGGAGATGGAGCAGC
>LJUI01000011.1 GCA_001303705.1 candidate division TA06 bacterium SM23_40 | reverse complement strand
TCCTCACGAGCACGTGCCGTTCCCCATACTCGTCGCCGGAACAAAGGGGAAAGGCTCGACGGCAGCAATGCTTTCATCAGTTCTGCGCGAGGCCGGCCATCGGGTGGGACTCTTCACCTCTCCCCATCTTCGAACCGTACTCGAGCGCTTCCAGGTGGATGGCGAACCGATGCGCGAACATGAGTTCGCTGGGCTCATCGAGGAACTCTGGCCGCTCGTCGAGGCACGCCACACAACCGGGTACCGCACCGTGTTCGAGATCCTCACCGCGATGGCACTCCTCCACTTCATCCGCCAGTCAGTCGATGTCTCGATCTTCGAGGTCGGGGTAGGAGGCCGGCTCGACTCCACCAACGTCGTCGAGCCCCGGCTCTCGCTCATTACCTCTATCAGTCTCGATCACACCGACCTTCTCGGGTCGACGGTCGATGCTATCGCCCAGGAGAAGGCAGGAATCATCAGAGGGGGGCGCCTCGCCTTCTCTTCGCCCCAGAATCCGACAGCCCGCGCAGTCATCGAACAGGTCTCATCCGCACTCGGCGCCGAGCTCTCGCTGGTCGGGCGCGACGTCGATTATCAACTCCAATCCCAGAACCTGAGGGGGCAGCGATTCCGCGTCGTCGACTGGCGTGGTACGAGACACGAGTTCCAGCTTCCCCTCCTCGGCCGGTTCCAGCTGGAGAACGCCTGCCTCGCGTTCTCCGCCCTGGATGCAGTACGGCGCAACGGCCTCGCGATCAGCGAGGACGCACTGAGACGGGGATTCGCTCGTGTTGAGTGGCCCGGCCGGCTCCAGCTCATATCGGAGCGACCGTACCTCGTCCTCGACGGAGCGCACAACCCGGCCTCGGCCCGGGCTCTCGCCGAGTGCATAAACGAACTGATCCCGTCTCGCAGGCGCATTCTCGTCATGGGGATCATGAACAACAAGGACGTCGAGGGTGTCCTCGACGAGCTCGCTCCTCACATGACTACGCTGATAGCAACGCGAGCTGACACACCGCGCGCCCTGGACCCGGACGAATTGGCGGCGCTCGGCCGGATGCGCATGGCCGAGGTCGAAGTGGCCGAGGACGCTGCATCAGCTCTGAAGCGCGCCCGCGAACTGGCGGGGGAGGAGGATCTCATCCTCGTGACCGGCTCCCTGTACCTTGTGGGGAATGTGCTCGAACTTCTGGAGAGGGAAGGGAGATGATCACTCGCTACCAGCATACACAGATCGGATATCTGCTGATCTTCGCCCTTGCCGTCGCGATACTCGCCATCGCGGTGCTCATGGTCACCCGGGGCCCTCATTGGATCGGCTGGCTGGTGCTCGTCACTATCTGGGTCACTCTCCTCATCTTCTCGACACTCACCGTAGCGATCAGGGGCGGGGTGCTCGAACTGCGATTCGGGCCGGGGATCATCCGAAAGCGATTTTTCGTGAAAGATATCGACTCGTGGAGGATCGTGAAGAACCCATGGTACTATGGGTACGGTATCCGCTACACCCCTCACGGCTGGCTGTTCCGAGTCTCGGGATCGTATGCTGTTGAGATCCGCATGAAGACCGGCGCCACATATCGGATCGGAACAGACGTCCCGGAGGAACTCGAGCGAGCCATCCGGCAGGCCAGGGATATCCCCTCGGAATGAGCCCCGCTGGCAGGAAGACCCGCAGGCCGGCTGAGGATACATGGGGCAGAAGAGGATGTGTGGGTGTCCCCTGGCGCCGCAACCGAGAAAGGACTGTAACCGATGGACCAAGCGACGAAATTCACCGGCTTCGTCGACCGCTTTCTCGACGAAATGTGGAAACGGAACCCTGTCTGGGCCACGAGCCTGGGGATACACGACTATGACCATCTCCTGGGCAGGTTCGATCCCGCGGCGATAGAAGAAGATCTCTCATTCCTCAAGCAGACCCGTCAGCAACTGGAGCAGGAGATCGACCGGGACGCCCTGCCGGCGGACGAGACCGATGACTACGATCTGCTCGTCAGATTTCTCGATATCGAAGTCAACGACATCGCCGAGCGCCACCTTCACGAGACGTACCCCACCATCTACCCGAGTATCGGCCTCTCGGGGACCTTCGTTCCCCTGGTTCGTGAATTCGCGCCCCTGGAGGAGCGGCTGGAGCGCATCGTCGAGCGACTGGGTCACATACCCCGTGTGCTCGAGGAGGGGATGGGAAATCTGAGAAATCCGGCCAAGCTCCATACGCAGATCGCCATGGAGTCGACGAAGAGCGGGATATCATTCTATGAGAAGGCCGTGCCCGGCTTCGCCAAGGATCTCCCGGCAATCGCAGGGCCCCTGAACGAGGCGTGCAGCAAGGCGGCCGAGGCCATGGGCCGGTACTACGAGTTCTTGGAAAAGGATCTCCTCCCCCGGTCAACGGGCGACTTCGCTCTTGGCAAAGATCTCTTCGATTGGCGCCTGAAGCACTCCCACCTCCTCGATTTCGACCACAGAGAGCTCCTGGCGTTCGGAGAGGAGGTCTTCGCCACAACAGAGGAGGAACTCACGTCCCTGGCGCGGCAGATCGACCCGCAACGTCCCTGGCCTGAGCTGGTGGAGGAACTGAAAAACGCCCACCCGGGCCCTGAGGAACTCCTCTCGTTCTACCGGAGCGAGATGGAGCGCAGCCGCAACTTCGTCGTCGACAGGGATCTCGTCACTGTACCCGAGGGACAGGATCTCAACATCATCGAGACCCCGGTCTTCCAGCGGAATCTCCTTCCCTACGCGGCATATATGTCGCCCGCGCCATTCGAGGAGAAACAGACCGGCCACTTCTTTGTCACCCCGATCGATGAGACGCTGAGCGAGGAGCAGAAGGCGGAGAGGCTCAAAGGACATTCTCGATACAAGGTCGTGGTCGTCGCTCTGCACGAGGGCTATCCCGGTCACCACCTCCAGTTGGTCCACGCCAACCAGCGCCCGAGCAAAATGCGCAAGATCGCGCACAACACCGTCTTCATCGAGGGGTGGGCGCTGTACTGTGAGGAGATGATGTATGAGCAGGGCTTCTACCCGGACCGCGAGACGCGTCTGTTCCAGCTGAAGGATACCCTGTGGAGAGCTGCCCGCGTCATTCTGGACGCCTCCCTGCACACCCAGAGGATGTCGTTCGAGGAGGCCCTCGACTTCCTCGTCGACCGCGTCAAGGTGGAGCGGATGAATGCGCTGGCCGAAGTGAAACGGTACACTACCACCCCCACCCAGCCAATGAGCTATCTCGTCGGCAGGCGGGAGATCCTGAACATGAGGGACGAGTATTCGGCGGCAAAGGGAGGTACCTTCAATCTAAAGGAGTTCCACGACCGACTCATCTCCTATGGGAGCATGCCGCCCGCCCTTGTCAGGCGCAGGATGTTTGGCTGAAGTTTCGGGAACTTGACACCGACCCCGGGCGTTATAGAAGTCGGACACGAAAACAGCAACCCCTCCCCTCACACAACAGGGCGAAGTCCTACGTGAGGCTGGGTGGTGCCCTCCTCCTGCGCACTGCGCAGATCCATCCAGCTCAACTCGAAACCGCTCCAGGACTTCGTCCTTTACTATCCCGGGGACGTTGGTGTATTCCGGGGACGTTGGTAGATTCAGAAGGTTGTGAAGAGGGACGTTGGTAGGTTCTGTAGGTTACGGGATGTGGGACGTACTCAGGTTTTCAAGTCTGTCTGATCGATTCCTCCTCTCTGTGCCCCGCTTCGCTCTCCGCCGAATCTATTCGAAAAAACAAGACCCCCATAGCGGTTCTAAGGCTGAGAAAATACTCGAGGTTCTCCCCGGGGAGATACTGATGGCCTCCAGGATCGAGCACTCAGCAGGAATAACCTTCTGAACCCACCAACGTCCCCGAATGGCACGTAAGTGAGTAACCGCCAGCACCGGCTCGTTGCACAGACAGTTCTGGAGAACCTGCGCGAGTACGGGGCAATAACCTTTATTTCCTAGATAGTTCGCGCTGAAAAACAGGTTTGTAAGTGCGTAGAATACGATAAGCCAAAGGTTGACAGAGACTCGGTTTTTTGTTGAGTCTCGCTCCTTAGCGTACTACTATTCGGGTAACGAAAAACCAAAGCCCGAAAGGAGGCCAACCAATGGCTTATCGAAGACGGATCCAGGGTAACATGTTTGATCAACATTTTCAAGCATCTCTTGACCAAAATCACGAGCTTATCGTTCTGGCGGATCGGATCGACTGAGATTCGATCACCGATGAGCTCGTTCCCTACTACTCCTCGATTGGTAGACAGGCCAAGACGATTCGACTGATGGTTGGTCTGTTGATTCTCAAGCACCGTTTTAATCTCTCCGATGAACAGGTGGTAGCCCATCTCCACGAGAATCTGTATTGGATGAGGTTCTGCGGGCTCTCGTGGTATCCGGGGGATGGTCCACCCCAGTTCATTGAATCGTCCTCGCTGACGAAGTTCCGCATGAGGGTGGGCGCAGCGGGTATGGCGAAGATAGAAGCAGTCATCAGAGAGCAACTGATCGCTGAGAAGCAGATCTGTCCGCGTACGCAGCTGGTCGATACCACAGCGATGGAGAAGCACATCGCCTATCCCACCGATAGCGGTCTGTTGTATCGTGGCATCGGGAAGCTGGTCAAGACGGTCCGCACGGTGCAGCGGCTCGGTGTTGCCACTGAGCGGAAGGTCAGGAGCTTCCCGCGGTTGAGCAAGCGGGCATTTGTGGAGATCAACAAGCTGAGCAAGGGGAGGACGGCACGGATAGAAGAGAATGTGCTCAGACTTGCCGGATATGCGAAGGAGGTGATCAAACAGGTTCCTCACGTGCTTGATGCCTGCAGCAAGCATATCGGCGAGGGCACGTCCAGTCTCGGCAAGGGTATGAAGAACCGAACCGAGAGAACTCGCAGGGCGATAGAGCGGCTGGCGGAATCTGTTCACGAGCAATCGGAGATCCTTGCCAGGGTGATCTATCAGGCTGAGGAGCGGTTCAGAGGTCACCATGTGAGAGGGAAGATCTACAGTCTGCATGAGCCTCAGGTTGCCTGTATCCGGAAGGGCAAGCGGTCGAAGCCTGATGAATATGGTTGTAAGGTGTTGCTGTCGATCGATCGAAATGGGTATATCGTCTCTCATCGGGAGTATCCCTGTAACCCGGATGATTCGACCCTCCTGGAGCAAGCCGTCAGTGATTGGCACAGGGCCTGCGGCAGGGCTCCCGAGGAGGTGGGTGCAGATCGGGGGTTTCATCGTCCTTCATATGAAGGAGAGGATCTGGAGAAGGTGAAGCGATGGTCTATTCCCAGGAAAGGGAAAACCCCTCACCCTGATCGCTCGTGCTTCTGGTTCCAGAGACTACAGAGGAGACGAGCGTCAATAGAACCGATCACCGGCCATCTCAAGACAGACCACAGAATGGACCGATCTCGGTATAAGGGACCCGAGGGAGACACGATAAACATGTGCCTGGTCGCTATCGCGCGGAACCTGAGGAAATGGGGCAAGGTACTGTGTCCGGTGTAGCGAACGTCAAGATCCGGGCCCGATCGAGATAGAAAGATCGGGACCACCCCCATTTGATCTCAGTAAAGCACTGCAACAAAAGTCATTTTTCAGCGCGAACTAGGTACGTCCCCGGATGGGTTCGAGGTGGTCGGCTGCGATCCAGCCGCCGGCGCCGGTAACGAGCTTGATGAGCACCCATCCCTGGCGCATTTCCCCGATCTCCACGTTCGTCCCCCGGTGGAGCGCGAAGAGCTTCTGATAGTCTTCGCCCGGGCCGCTCCGCGCGTCGGTCTCCATGGCCAGGATAATGGCGTGAGTAGTGTGGGAGCGGGCATAGATCCGGTGCCCGAAGATGCTGCCGTAGAAGAGGAGAAGGCAACCGAGGATGATGAGGAGTGCGAGAAGACCTTTCCGGAGGCGGTCTCCTCGTAAGAAGATGAGGGCGATACCGGCGGCGACAAGTGCCGCATACAGTCCTGAGACCAAGAGGGCGAGTTCACGGAGGTTCAAGAAGTCACTGATCGCGAACAGCCATCTCAAAAGGGTGCCGGAAGAGGGCATTGGAATATCGTCCACGAGGAAGCTGCGGGCATAGTCGAGGTTCGCGTTCACATCCCCATCCCGCGGCAGCAGCAGCCGCGCCCGCTCGTACCAGAGGATCGCCCTCCCCAGGTCGCCCTGTTTGAAGTAGGCATTCCCCAGGTTATAGGACAGGACACCGTTCTCCACCCCACAGGCGACTGCCCCGAGGTACTCCTCGATCGCCTCATCGTATTCACCGGCGGCATACCGTTCGTTCCCGCGATTGTAGTGGCCGGTGGCCACGTCGGCCGCTCCACACACAGCCGATCCTGCCAGGAGAACAACCACGAGCGTGCCAGAGAGCACTGCCTGCCGCGTCTCCTTGAATGGGCGTTCCGCGATCCGCGTCAGCAGGCTACCCACGTCTAATACCTCTCTCCATCATGACGATGGCCTCCTCCGCGCGGGCGATCGTCGCCTCCATCTCCTCACTAGAGGGCCGTGAAGGGGCGAATCGCCCGTAATCGCATTCCGCCAGGATCTCGATGAGCCTCGATACCGTCCCTTCGGGAGTGCTTCGGTCTCGCAACTCGTCCACCAGTTGGGTGCTAGTGAGCCCGGCTGCAGACCGGTTGAGCCTATCGCTCACATAACCGAGAAGAGCCTTCGAAACAGCGCCGTGGAACTCCTCCACGTCGCCCGACGCCACGAGCGCCCTGGCTCTCTTCAGTCTCCGTTGCGCCAGTCTGTGCGCACGCCTCAGCCGTGCATAAGCAAGATCCTGGCTCATCCGATCCTGATGTCGTCGAAAGGCGATCCCGAGGGCAAGTGCTATGAGGGGGAGGAACTGCAGAGCGATGAATGCTCCGTTGCGGTACAGATCCTCACCCTGGCGCGACAGATGAGGCAGGTCCGGTTTGATGTGGCGGATGTCGGCACCCACCATCGCCACACCGCTGCGCATGTCGGTCCGGGAGGAGAGGAGAACCTCGCCCGGCTGGACGTCGAGTACGATGGGATCAGTTGTTAGGAGGCGGTACGATTCCGCTCCCGGGTCGAAGTAGGCGAACCTCATCGCCCCGATCTCAAGCGATCCCTCCCGCTTGGGGACGAGAACGTAGCGGTTTGTCTTGGCCCCCTGGAGGACCCCGCCGACCTCGCGGCTCGTCTCTTCGACCTCTGGCTCGTACTGCTCGATTCCAGTGAGCGGAGGGAGCTCCGGCACCCTGAGCGTCTTGATGTTACCCGATCCGCTCACCTTCACATCAAGGTTGACCGCCTCGCCCACCTTTGCTCTGTCTTTGTCAGTGGTCACAGTGAACATGAACTGGCCCACGGAACCAGCGAATTCCGGAGGCACGTTCTCAGAGGGGAGCGGATCCACCCTGATCGTCACCGGGTTACTCTCTATGGTGAACGTCTCCGTCCTCCCCCATATGTCGAAGAACGAGTCTCCCGTCCTGATGCGAACGTCGCAGTGCATCTGGAGGGGATCGAGAGTGAACTCTCCGACTGCGCTCGGGAATAGGGCAATGCGCTTGAGCAGGGCCACGTCATAGCGCTTACCGTCGATGATCTGTTGCTCGAACTTGAGCTCTTCAGCGTTGTACAACTCCTCAGCCCAGAAGCCCGAGTAGCTCGGAATCTGAGCGTACCGCAGATTGGTGAGCGGCACCCGTGCTGCCAGTGCGTAGGCGATAGTTATCTGTTCCCCAACATATGCTCGTCGTCTATCGACGGTGGCCCGGATGAGCAGATTGTCTCCGATGTCAGTTGCGGTCATCGGGGCGCCGTACTGTCTCCTGGACGGGGGCGTGCCGCGCTGCCCCCCGCCTCCGGCGATAGAACCTTCCACCACCTCGATCGTCATGGGGTCGGACCGATAGGCCTCGCCTCTGAACTCCAGCTCTACAGGAGCGATCGTGTGCGTCCCGACTTCTGTGGCCCTGAGCGTATAGATGAAATCGATCGTCTTCGACGAGCTCATCCTCCCATTGACGAAGCTGAACTGGGTCGACGTCGACGAATTCCTCCCCAGTATCTCGAACTCCTCCAGCGAGGGGAGGGCCGGCTCGCCAATCCCCCCTACATCAGTCCCCGAGATCGAGACTGTGAGGGTGAAGAGATCATCCAGCCCCACCCGCGTGCGATCGACCGAGGCCAGGAACGTAAGCTCCTCGGCTCCCGCCGAACAGGGGATGAGAACTACTACACCGATGAGTGCGATAAGCATCAGAAGGGCGGATGAGCACTTCTCGACCCTACGCAGTCTCATATTTCTCATGTTTCTCGATCCGTTCTTCCCCATCTTCCCACGGCCCCCTTCTATCCTCCCTCCTCGTTCGTCGCCGGTCCGCCAGGCCACCGACCTACCAGTCCCGATCGATCCGCCCCTCACCCCCTGCCCGCTCTTTCATCATCTCCTCGCGGACCTTCGCCTCCTGTTCCTGAAGCGCATCCAGCAACCGCTCCACCTCATCCCGAGACAACTCGCCCTCCCTCAGCTCGGGCCTCTGGGTCTCCTCCTCGCGCTGTTCGTCAGGAGCAGATTCTCGCCGTTCCTCCTCCTCCTGTTTCTGCTCATCCTCTTTCTGCTCCTTCTCTTCCCGCTGCTGCTCATCCTGATGTCGCTCCTCCTCGCCTTCCCGGCCCTCTTCCGACTCCCCCCGCTCCTCTTGTTGCTGCTCCCCCTGCTGTTCCTGTTGCTGCTGTTGCCGCTGCTCCTGTTGTTGCTGTTGCTGCTCCATCATCTGTTGCAGCCGATCCTGTGCAAGTTCCAGATTGAACTTGGCATCGAGATCGCCCGGATCGAGCCTGAGTGCCTGCTTGTAGGCCTCGATCGCCTCACGGTACTGCTGGCCCCTGAACCTGGCGTTACCGATATTATAGGCGGCCTTCTCCTGCAGCGACTCGTCGGCTGCCCTTGCCGCTCCCTCATATTCATCGACCGCCTGATCGAACGTCCCCTTGCGATACAGCGCATTCCCGATATTATAGCGCAACTCCCTGGAGTCGGGAGCCTCGAGTTGCGCCTCCCGGTACACACGGATCGCCTCGTCGTACTCCTCGTGCTCATAGAGGGCGTTCCCCTGGCGCATTTTCCTCTCGGCGTCTGCCCACCCGGGCGCGGCCCAGATGACCAGGGCGAGCACCGGCAGCAACAGTGAACGGCCCGTCCCCCTCCGGCGATCGCTCACCACTACTTCCACAACGAACAAGAGGAGGGCGAGCGCGAGCACATACTGAAATCGATCCTCGAACTGAGTGTACTCAAGTGAGCCCTGCTCTGCCTGCTCCATGGCAGCGAGCTGACGGTACAGGTCATCGAGCTCACTCTCCTCGAATGTAGCACGGAAGTAGGACCCGCCAGCCGCGCGCCCCACGCGCTTCAGCGTCATCTCGTCGAGACGGGACATCACCATTTCCCCGCTGCGATCCTTCTTATATTCGACCAGTTCGCCCGACTCGCCACGCACCGGAATCGGCACTCCCTCCCCGGACCCGATGCCGACCGTGTAGATCCGTATCCCCTCCCGAGCCGCGCGCTCTGCCCGACTCACCGCCCCCGCCTCCAGATCCTCTCCATCGGTGAGCAGCACGAGAACCTTCGACTTCCGCCTCTCCGAGCCGAACGCGGTAATCGCCACCTCGATCGCCCTGCCGACGTTCGTCCCCGGACGGAGCACGGTCCCGACACCGATCTGACCGATGAACATCCGCGCCGCGCCGTAGTCCAGAGTGAGTGGACACTGAACAAACGCATCGCCCGCAAAGACGATGATCCCGACCCGATCGCCCCGCAGCCGTCGGATGAGGCCGGCCATCTCGTGCTTGGCGAACTCGATCCGGTTAGGTGGAACATCCTCGGCCAGCATGCTCGCCGACGCGTCCAGAGCAATGATGAGGTCGACGCCCTTCCGCTGCACCATTTCCAGCTTGCTCCCGTACTGCGGCCGGGCGAGCGCGAGGGCGAGGAATGCGAAGCCGGCAATCACGACTACCGCCTTCAGGCGGCGCCTCGATCGGCTCACCGATCCCGTTAGCCTCGAGAGCATCCCCACATCCCCGAATCGCTCCAGAGCCCGGCGTCTCAACAGCGATGCGACGAGATAGAGAACGCCCAGCGCGGGGACGAGCAGCAATAGCCAGAGATATGCTTCTTGGGCAAAGCGCACGATCTTCTCCTAGGGTATCTTCCTCAAGATAGTGTTCGAGAGGACCACTTCAGCAAGGATGAGGACGAGGGCCGGGATCGCGAGCCATCGGAAGCGCTCAGAGTACTCGACATACTCCCTCGACTCGATCCTCGTCTTCTCCATCTCGCTTATCTCCTCATATATCTCCTCGAGCCGATGGGCATCCGTGGCCCGGAAGTACCGCCCACCAGTGATGGCCGCCACCTCAGTCAGCATCTCTTCATCGAGCTCAACCGGCACCTGCACATACCGCTTCCCAAAGATACCGTCATCGACAGGATAGGGCGCAGTTCCCCTTGTTCCGGCTCCTATCGCGTAGATCTTGACGCCGAGAGTCCTCGCCATCTGCGCCGCGGTCAGCGGATCGATCTGCCCCCGGTTGTTCACCCCATCGGTGAGGAGGATGATGATCTTGCTCTTCGCCTCCGACTCGCGGAGCCTGGCCAGGCAAGTGCCCAATCCCATCCCGATCGCAGTGCCGTCCTCGATCATCCCGAAGTCGATACCGTCGAGAAGAGAGAGGAGCACGCCGTAGTCGAGGGTGAGGGGACACTGGGTGATGCTCTTCGCGGCGAAGACGACCATGCCGATCCGGTCGTTGCGCCGTCCCTCGATGAACTGCTTGGCTACCTCCTTGGCTACGTTCAGCCGGTTGAGCGGCTGGAAATCCTCTGCCTTCATACTCGTCGAGACATCGAGCGCGAGCACAATGTCGATACCCTCGGTGACGATCTCCTCGAACCGCGATCCAAACTGCGGCCTGGCGAGCGCCACGATGATGAGCAGGAGCGCGGCCACTCTCAGGGAGAAGAGCCCGTACCGATGCGCAACGACGCGATACCCCTCTGTCCGGCCGAGGGTCGAGACTGCTGAGAACTGAAGGCTCGGCCCCCTGCCTACCCTCCCCCTGAGGTGCCACCAGACCAGCGGCGGGATGATGACCAGCAACAGGAGGAACCACGGTGCAGCGAATCTCATGCCTGAACCTCCCCGGAACGGGAGCTGGATGCAACCTCCAGTGCCTCAGGCTCCGGCCCCGGTTCCACGACCCGTGTCGCATCGACAAGCTCTCGTGCTCGATGGACCTCCGCCTTCATCTCCTCCCGCGGCGGAAGGAACTTGGCGAATTTGACGAGGTCGCACCGAGCAAGGAACTGGCCGAACAGGACGATGTACTCGCGCTCCACCTCGATCTGCCTCATGCTCGCAAGGAGTTCGCCCGTCGTCAGCTCCATGGTCGCAATGCCATATCTCCCGCCGATATACCTTCTGATAACCTCCGACACTTCGGTGTAGTACGCCTTGTACAGCCCCCGCTCCACCAGATCGAGGCCCGCGATCCGCTCAAGGTCATGATAGGCGATCTCGTGAGGAGGGAGCGATGGAGGAGCTGGCCCCTCCTCTTGGGGAGCGAACAGCCCACGGCGCCTGAACGAGAGGACTGCCCCAGCAGCGAGGCCCACGGCGAGAAGTCCAATGAGCACCTGGCGGAGGGGAAACCGTCTCGGCGGATAGATCAACTCTTTGATGTCCTTGATCTCTTCGGCATCCGCCGGGCTGATGCGCTGTACAACGATCGGCACAGGAAGCGTCCTGAGAGCTGTGGTCTCCCCGGCAACACTGATCAGCCCGATCTCCAGGGGAGGTATCTCCTGCTCCCCTATCTCAAAGCATGACAGCACGCACTCTCTGCCGTCGGTGACCCGCCCGTCTGCCAGCACCTCCTCGGGAAGCTGCTCCCACTTCCGCACCTCGAACTTGCCGAGCGCAGAATCCGGCGCCGGGATGATGGCTTCTGAGGCCGCCGGCCTTGTCAGCGTAAGGATATAGGTAATGGGATCTCCCACAGTGACCCGAGATGTGTCGACACTTGCCTGGAGGGTGACGCCTTCGGCGCGGCCAAGACCCGTATCGGGGAGTACCGATCCGCCGGGGGCCAGGCCTCCCGGGGCGGCAGAGCTTTCCTGCTCCGTCTGGGGCGATCCCCCCCCCGGCACTCCCGGGGAGGTGCATCCTCCCGCGGCGAACAGAACCCCAATGACCACCGACAAAAGTATGATGACTTTCGGACTGCCCATCTGCTCCCCGCTATCTCCCTCTGTCACGTGCCCGCGACCCGCCGCCACACAGATTCGCTCCTCACGATTGTGCTCGTCGCCCGACTCTCGTATCGGACCCGCTGCCGGCGGCACCTCCGTTATGATACCGCCATCGCCTGTGCGACCCTGCCGTCATCGGTACCGCCGCTCCCGCATGTGGAAGAACCGGACGAGCGGATCGACGTAGGAGGCTCCGGCGGCAATCTCGATCTCATCGACATCGATTGACCGAAAGAGGCTCTGCCGCCGGGCGGCCCGCGACGCGGCCATCAGGCCGTAGGCGCGCCGGCCACGGGCGTCGCTCGTATCCGCGAGGACCGACTCTCCGGTCTCCAGATCTTCGAGCTCGACAAGCCCCACCGGGGCCATCTCCATCTCCCTCCGGTCAATGATCGAGATGGCGATCAGATCGTGCCGCTTGCTCACGATCATCAGCGCGCGCTCATACCCGCTGGCGAAGAAATCCGAAACGAGGAAGGCGACACACCGTTTCCTCATCACCCGCCGCAGGAACTCGAGTGCCGCTGAGATGTCAGTCCCCTCATGCTGCGGCCGGAAGTAGAGGAGCTCCCGTATCACCCGCAGCACGTGGTTCCTCCCCTTTCTGGGAGGGATGTACTTCTCCACGACGTCGGTGAAGATGATGAGGCCCACCCGGTCGTTGTTCCGGATGGCCGAGAAGGCAAGAAGCGCGCATATCTCGGCTGCCACCTCTCCCTTCGATCGTTCCCCCGACCCGAAATGGAGCGATGAGCTCGCATCGACAAGGAGCATGATCGTCAGTTCCCGCTCCTCGACATACTTCTTCACGTGAGGGTGACCTGTGCGGGCGGTGACGTTCCAATCGATCGTCCTCACGTCATCTCCCGGGAGGTACTCTCGCACCTCGCTGAACTCCATGCCGCGACCCTTGAACGTCGAGTGGTACTCGCCGCCGAAGACATCGTCCACCAGACGTTTCGTGCGGATCTCGATTCTCCGGATCTTCTGGATGATCTCACTCGGCAGCATCGGCTGTAACCCCGCATGATCTCACGGTACCTCGACCGTGTCGAATATCTGCTGGATAACATCCTCTGTCGTCATGTTCTCGGCCTCAGCCTCATAGGTGAGGATGATGCGGTGACGGAGCACGTCCATCCCAATCGCCTTCACATCTTCGGGCGTTACGTATCCTCGCCGCCGCAGGAAGCTGTGTGCTTTGGCCGCGATAGTGAGGTAGATGGACGCTCGAGGGGATGCTCCGTACTCGATGAATCCCTCCAGGCCCTTGACTCCATGGGCATCGGGCTGGCGTGTGGCGAAGACGATATCAAGGATATACTCCTTGATCCGGTCGTCTACATAAACTTCACCTACGACGGACCTGGCCTTGATGATTCGTTCGGGCTTCACCACCGGATCAGGGGTCGGTATTGATGTGCTGGTCATGCGTTCGATGATCTCGCGTTCTTCCTTCCTTGTCGGGTAATCGATCTTGAGCTTCAGCATGAACCGGTCGACCTGCGCCTCGGGAAGGGGGTAGGTCCCTTCCTGCTCGATCGGGTTCTGGGTGGCGAGGACGAGGAACGGCTCGTCGAGTGGAAAGGTCGTCTCGCCAATTGTCACCTGGCGCTCCTGCATCGCCTCGAGCAGCGCACTCTGCACCTTAGCGGGCGCGCGGTTGATCTCGTCGGCCAGGATGATATTGGCGAAGATAGGTCCCTTCTTGGGAGTGAAGTCTCCCTTCTCCTGGTTAAAGATCATCGTGCCGATGAGGTCGGCCGGGAGAAGATCCGGTGTGAACTGAATCCTCTGAAACTTCGTCTCGATAGTATCCGAGAGCGTTTTCACCGCAAGCGTCTTGGCGAGCCCGGGCACCCCCTCAATCAGGATGTGCCCGCCCGAGAGTATTCCGATCAGAAGGCGCTCCATGATCGCCCGCTGCCCCACAATGACCTTCCCCACCTCGGCGAGGATCGCCTCAACGAACGCACTCTCGCGGTCTATCTTCTCGTGGATCGCCTGGATGTCCTGATCCATATCTTCCTCCTGTTTCGGACCGACTCTCTTTCGACGGATCACTCATACTGGTGTCGTGCGGTCGACATCTGGAAAGGGCTCATTTTCACCCCATAACAGCACTCATTGTCACCCCATAATAACGTTCCAGAACCCGATTGGTTCGCCCTGGGTGCCCCACAAGGCCAGAAAAGGGCCCGGAACCGACCCGCATGGCCAATTCTCCGGTTGACACGTGCCATCTGACTCACTACTATCGAAGACACACCGCGCATCTGTGAGGTACGACAGCCGGAGATGGTAAGCTAACCGACAAGGTTTTGGAGAGATCGATGACCGAACCCACTCCCGGAGACAGAATAGAGGTCCGCCCCGAGGTCACCTCGAACTCAAGCGACTATTTCACTTATGCGATGATCCGCCCCACCGGATTCCGAGAGTACGACGTGCGCTGGCGGATCATCGGGGATCCCCCCGAGATCAACATCAGCGGTTTCGTGATCCTCGGAAAGGCATTCGGCACGTATATGCGCCGCCGCACAGCCAATGAAGACCATGCCCTTCAGGCCCTGGTCGGCCACGACTTCCGCTCATACTCACAGAACGTCAAGAACGCGTTTGCTCTCGGTCTCCTCTCGAGCGGTGTCGACATCGTCGACATCGGACTCGTGACTACTCCCGCCCTCTATTTCGCCCAGCACCACCTCGACATCCCACACGGCGCCATGATCACCGCCAGCCACAACGAGAACGGCTGGACCGGGATCAAGCTCGCCCACGGGCTATCGATGACTTTCGAGCCGCCCGAGATCGGGGAATTCAAAGATCTCGTCTACTCAGGAAGATTTGCCGAGGGCGCCGGACGACTCAGGGCCGTCCGCGGGATCCTGGACGCACACATCGAAGACCTCATCTCCGGGATCCGTGTCGCCCACCCTCTCAAGGTAGTCGTCAACACGGGCAATGGCACTGCCGGGCTGGTGACGCCCGAGGCCTTTCGCCGGGCCGGATTCGAGGTGGTCGAGATCCACACCAATCTCGACTGGGACTTCCCGAACTACAACCCGAACCCGGAGAACATCGCCTTCCTCCAGTCGATAGGGGAGAAGGTGAGGGCCGTTGGGGCCGACCTGGGTGTAGGAATCGACGGAGATGGTGACCGTCTGGGAATCGTCGACGACCGGGGGGAAGAAGTCTTCAGCGACAAGATCGGCGTCCTCACAGGCCAGCACCTGTTACCCGAAGTGCAATCAAGGGGTGAAACGGCGACGTTTGTTGTCGACGTGAAATCTACCAACCTGTACGAGAAGATCCTCCGGCCGCTCGGGGCCGAGATCATCTGGGAGAAGACGGGTCACTCCTATATCAAAGCCGCCGTCCGAACCAACGAGGCCACGGCTGGTTTCGAACGCAGCGGCCACATGTTCTTCCGCCCTCCGTACGGGCGCGGCTACGACGACGGCACGCTTGCAGGCCTCATCTTCGCCTCGCTCCTCTCCCAGAAGGGCATACCTCTGTCCCGGTGGGTCGCCGAGCTGCCCCGCTCCTATCAGTCTCCCAATATGCAGCCCCACTGCAGCGACGAGACGAAGCGCGACGTCGTCGCCAGCCTGAGGACCGCGTACGAACAGGAGTTCGCCGCCGGCAAGCAGATCGCCGGCGCCCTCATCAAAGAGCTCATTACGATCAACGGCATCCGCGTTCGATTCACAGACGACAGTTGGTTCCTCGTCCGTGCTTCCTCGAATACGCCGACACTCGTCGTGCTAGGCGAGTCGTTCACCACGAGGCGGCGCCTGTACGACATGATGAATGAAGTGATGGCCCGTCTCAGGCAGTTTCCCGAAGTGGGCGACTTCGACCAGACGCTCCCGCCCTACCCAGGGGAGGACTGAGCGTCGGATCGCACCCCCCTCGCGCACTACTCTCCCGCCTGGCCTGCCGCGAGGACAGATAGCATCGCGTCGTGGATCAGGCCATTCGAGGCCACTATCTCCCGCCCGTCTATCTCTTCACTCTCACCTGAGAAGTCAGTGATACGACCGCCAGCCTCCAGAACGATGAGCGTACCCGCCGCCACATCCCACGGGGCGAGCTTCAGTTCCCAGAACCCGTCGAACCGGCCAGCCGCCACGTAGCAGAGGTCGAGAGCCGCCGACCCATCACGCCTCACAGCCTGAGCCCTGACGACGAATGATCCGAAATGATTGAGATTGTTGTCCTTATGGACCCTCACATCATAGGGAAATCCAGTGGCCAACAGGCTTTCAGAGAGCTCATCTGTTCGAGAGACGCGGATCGGGTTCCCGTTGAGGAGTGCCCCCTCGCCCCGCACGGCGGTGAACGCCTCCTTGTGCAGGGGATCGTGCACCACTCCCAGCACAGTCTGGCCTGCATGCTCAGCGGCTATCGAAACGCTAAAGCACGGGTACCCATGAGCATAGTTCGTCGTCCCATCGAGCGGATCGACGAACCAGCGCCACGGAGATCGGCCTTCCGCGCCGTGGCCTTCTTCCGCGACGATCGCGTGGTCAGGATGGCGCGCGCGGATCACATTGACGATCGCCTCCTCCGCAGCCCGATCGTATTCGGTCACCAGATCGACTGCACCCTTATGATCGATCTGCTCAGCCTTCCCGAATCCGCTGAGTAGAATGCGACCAGCCTCCTCAGCAGCGAGCCTCGCCGTGCCGAAGAGTCTCAGGACCGATTCCTCGCCCATCGATTCTCCTCTCTATGTCCCCTATCTGCCGTGCTTTTGCCGCCCCGCCGTCCAGCCCACACCCCGGGCTGCAGCCCCAGTACGCTCTGACAGCGACCCGGACGGCCATACCATTATTGCAGTATAGCAGCGAAGCCGGTCAGCGTCAATGGGTTCGGAGTGTCCTGGCCTATTTCTGTCTCGGCGAGATACCCCCCCCCCCACAGTCAGGCTACCGTCTCGGCGAGATACGCCCCTGCGGGGCATTGATGGCCTCTGCCGCCCGATCTCTCCCTCAGAACGCCCTGGAAGGCCCGGTAGCCCCCCATTCCCGGTACGTCCCGGATCATAACCTTCTGAACCTACCAACGTCCCCGGGGGCGTCCCCGATCGTAACCTTCTGAACCTACCAACGTCCCCGGGGGGGCCGCCGAAAAAAAGTCTTGACACTGTGGGCGTTTGCAGCTAATGTTTGCTTAACCCGGATCAACGCGTACACTACTCCAGAAGGGAGGTGTTTCCATGCGCAAGTTTGGGCTCCTTCACCTGGCAATCCTGGGTTTCTTCCTATTCGGCCTGTTTGGCTGTGCAGGAGTATCAAAGGAGAAGCTACAGGAGCTCGAAGAGGCGAAGGCTGCCGCCCTGGCCGCGGAAGCGGAAGCGAAGGCACTCGAAGAGGAGCGGATGGCCTGCGAGGAAGAGCTCGAAACGAAGTCCGAGATGTTGAAGGATATGAAGGCGGAGAGGGACGAGCTCAAGAAGAAACTCGACCTCCTCGAGGCAGGATACTAGGATGTCGAGGCATAGAGGCCACTCGTTCCTTCTGCGAAAGGAGCTGGGTAAAATGACGATGAAGAAAGTTCTGACTGTCTTCCTCGTCCTCTCGTGTCTCCTCGCCTTCGCCGCGACTGGTATGGCAGAGGAGAGAATGTCCCGCGAGGACGTCGAGCGCATGATTGCCGAATACCGGGCGAGGGAGGCCGACGCCAAGGCGATGATAGCGGCCGAGCAAATGCTCCTCGACGAGTGCGAGGCCGAGCTTGGTCCGATTGCTAAGAAAGTCGCCACCCTGAAGAAGGAAATGGATCAGTTCGAGGCAGAGATCGCCAAGTACAAGACCGAGCACACTGTCGTGGAGGGCGAGTACCTGGGCAAGATCGCCGGGTACCGCTACGTCTACAACCACAAGGGGCGCTGGCCGCGGCTCTACCGGGCGAACAGGGACAAGATCGACGATCCGAACCTCATCTATCCCAAGCAGATGCTCGTCATTCCGCGAGGGAAACCGATGAAGCACCGGGTAGTCCAAGATGAGTGGTTGGCCAAGATCGCCGGGTACTGGGAGATCTACAACGATCACAGGAAATGGCCGACGATCTACAACGCCAATAAGGACAAGATCAAGGACCCAGATCTCATCTATCCCGGTCAAGTATTTGTAATTCCAAGGGACTAGACCTTGCGTGTGGACTCTTCATGCTGAGGAGTGGCCACATGGTGAGGGCCTGGCTCGAATCAGAGCTCTTGGCTTCTTCAGCCTGACGGAGGCCGAGAGCTTTGCTTTCTGAGAAAGGAAGTACATGATCAGGAGGCGTCTCTCCCTATCGGGAATCAGACATCTCGATCTTTTCGGTCAGAACGATCACAACCTCCGGCTGATGGAGGAGGAATTCGACGCGAGGATCGTCGTGCGTGGCGAGGAGGTGATGGTCGAGGGCAAGAAGGAAGAGGCCGAGCGCGTGACGTCACTCATCACGCTCCTCATGACCCAGGTGAAGCGGGGTGGAGTCGTGGGGGAGCAAGATGTCATCTACGCAATCAACATGGTAAAGGAAAAAGACGAGGAGCGACTCTCCAACCTGTACCGGGAGTCAGTCATCCTCTCCACGCCCCGTGGACCGATCAGGGCGCGATCTGTCGGCCAACGGGAGTATGTCGACGCCATAACCGAACATGATCTCGTCGTGGGGATCGGCCCTGCGGGAACCGGCAAGACATATCTCGCTGTCGCCCTTGCTGTCGCCGCCCTCCAGAAACGGACGGCCGAGCGCATCATACTGGCGCGTCCCGCTGTAGAGGCCGGGGAAAACCTGGGCTACCTGCCGGGAGACTATCACGAGAAGATCGATCCCTACTTGCGTCCCCTGTATGATGCGCTCTACGACATGCTCCCTGCCGATCGCATGCGGCGCTACCTCGACATGCGGCTGATCGAGGTCGCACCGCTCGCATACATGCGCGGCAGGACACTCAACGACTCCTTCATCATTCTCGATGAGGCTCAGAACACCACCGGCATGCAGATGAAGATGTTCCTCACGCGCCTCGGGTTCGGTTCGAAGGCCGTGATCACCGGCGATATCACTCAGATCGACCTCCCCAGAGGCTGTGCATCTGGCCTCGTCGAGATACAGCACATCCTGAGGGACGTCAGCGGTGTCCACTTCGTCTATCTCACGGAGCTGGATGTGGTGCGGCATCGTCTCGTGTCCGATATCATCAGAGCGTACGAACGCTACGACGGAAGGAAAGGGGAAGATCGCTGATGTGGTCCCGGAGGACATCCACGCCGAACGCGCAGCGGCTGTTCGAACCCTGGAGACGCAGGGACGGCCGGCCATGGGTGCGCTCCTCGTGGCGCAAGTGGCTCATCGTGGCAGGAATATTCGTGCTGGCCAATCTCTTCATGCCGAGCACCAGTCTCGAGCCCGTCGTCTTCAGTGAAGGAGAGATCGCCACCAAGGACATCGTCGCTCCGTTCACCTTCTATGTCGAGAAAGAACCCGGGGTGCTGGAGCGGGAGCGTGAGGAAGCAGCAGCAGCGGTGCTGCCACGACTCGATCTGGATCCCACGGTGCTCGACTCAGCGCTTGTAGGCCTCCGGCAGCTCTTCACCCACCTGAGACAGGCAGCCGAAGACCGCCTCCCTATCACTGAGCAAGCCGCGCAGATTGCGGCGTCCGGCCCCGCCCTCTCCGAGGCCGCGATCTCCGCCCTCCAACTACGCACTGAAGAGTTGGAATCGGCAACAGAATCCCTCCTCGGCGAAGTGCTGGGCCGAGGCCTCATCCTCGACAGGTCACTCATCTCCCCGACCCCGGACCGCAACGTTCTTCTCAGGATCCCGGGCGGGGAGGAAGTCATCGAAGCGAGCGATTTCCTCGATTCGAGGGAGGCCGCGAGCCTGATACACGATCGAGCAGTGCGGATCTTCCAGGACGACGAGCGGCTTGTCGGCGCACTGGTCGAAGTAACAGCGGCGTTTCTCAGGCCGAACGTCACTGTCGATGTCACCGAAACGAACCGGCTCCGCGAAGATGCGCGCGAGGCGGTGCCAGTAATCGCTGAGGTCGTGCCCGAGGGCCTGATGATTGCTGAGGCCCACAAGCTCGTGACGCGGGAGATCGAGGTACGGCTCCGTGCGCTCGAGGCCGCCCGCCGTTCCAACAGGCCGCGATACGCGGAGATCCTCGCATTTCTCGGACGGAATGCGATCTTCGCGGCGATCCTCGGCTTCCTTGCCGCCTATGTCGCCATATTCAGGAAGAGGATGTTCGAGAACGATGCCACGCTTCTGCTCCTAGCCATTCTCGGCTGTACCACGATTGTCCTCACCGGCCTGATCCTCTGGCTCGAGCGACTTGTGAGTGCATCGATATCCCCCGTCTCCACGGGTTTCTTCCAGTACCTCGTGCCGGTGAGCATGGCATCCATTCTCGTTGCAGTCCTCTGTGACACCGAACTCGCCATCGTCTTCACCATTGCACTCAGCTTCCTTGTAGGGATCCTCTCGGGCGGCCAGGCGCCGGGCATTCTGCTCCTCCTAGCAGGAGGCACGGTAGGCGCATATACGATCCGGAAGCTGAGACGACGATCCCACCTCTTGCGCACCATGTTCTATATCTGCCTCGCGCACGTCGCAGTCATAACGGCGATAGAGCTGATCCGGTTCACGCCACCCACAGATATCATCCGCGCGGATCTATTCGGGGTTGCCAATGGCGTAGCATCCGCCCTCCTCGCGATCGGCCTGCTCCCGATCTTCGAGCACCTGTTCGGCATTTCGACGGGCATCACACTGCTCGAGCTCTCCGATCTCAATCATCCCCTCCTGCACGAGCTGGCTGTCCAGGCACCGGGCTCGTTCCATCACAGCATGGTCGTCGGCCAGCTGGCCGAGAAAGCAGCCGTAGCGATCGGCGCCGATAGCTTGCTCGCACGCGTCGGTTCATACTACCACGATGTCGGGAAGATGCGAAAACCGGAGTATTTCGTCGAGAACCAGGGCGGGACGCGCAGCCCCCACGAGAAGGTTACTCCCAAGATGAGCAGCCTCGTTCTCCTCGCCCACGTCAAGGATGGGGTAGACCTCGGCAAGAAGGCTGGTTTACCGAATCGGATTATCGATTTCATACGCGAACATCACGGCACCTCTCTTATGTCGTTCTTCTATGACAAAGCCCAACGGTTGAATCCCGACCAGGATGTCTCAGACCAGGATTTCCGATATCCCGGCCCTCGTCCACAGTCGAGAGAGACGGCGATCGTCATGCTCGCCGACTCCGTTGAGGCGGCAGCGCGGAGTCTGGATAATCCGACAGCAAGCCGGCTCAGGGGCCTCATCCGTTCCATCGTCCGCGCGAAATTCGACGAATCCGAACTCGACGAGTGCGATCTCACCATGAAAGATCTCCATGCGATCGCCGAGAGTTTTGAGCCCACGCTCCTCGGAGTCTTCCATCCGAGACTCGAATACCCGCAACCGGAGGGCGCGAAGCCACGTGAACCTGTTCGTAGAAAGCGCACAGAAGCGTCTCGGAATCGACAGCGAATCGACCAAGCAGTTAGTTGAAACGATTCTCCGTGCTGAAGGCCGAAAAGACCCGGATCTAGAGCTGGGAATCATCTTTGTCGACGATCCGTTCATCATCGACCTCAATGCGAAGTATGCTGGAGTTGAGGAGGTCACCGATGTCCTCGCCTTCTCGCTGCAGGACGACGACAATGGCGGGTGCTCATGGAACACATTGGGAGAGGTCTACGTCTCCGTCGATCGGGCGATCATCCAGGCGAAAGAATATTCGGTCTCTCTCGCGGAGGAACTCGCCAGGCTCGTCATTCACGGATTGCTGCACCTATTAGGATATGATCACAAGGAGGACAGCGACCGGGTGCAGATGAAGTCGAAGGAGGCCCGATACCTTCAGCTGATGCGCGAACTGAACCTCCAGCCTTTAGCTCAATGACGAGCTCGTCGCGCTCAGGCTCGGTCGATCGGAAGAACTGATCCCCGTGGACGATAACCCACTCATAAGTCTCTTTTACCTGTTCTGTCTGCTCATACTCTCGGCCTTCTTTTCCGGCTCGGAGACAGCACTCTTCTCCCTGCCTTCTCTCCGCATTCAACACCTTCGCGCTGAGCAGGGCCGCCGGGGGCAGCTCCTCGCTGCTCTCATGGGCGAGGCCCACCGCCTCCTTATCACGCTTCTCATCGGCAATACCATCGTCAACGTCGCCGCCTCCGCCGCGGCGACGTTCCTCATCGTCACCACCTTCCAACGCCTCCATCTCCCAGAATCGGGCGGCATCGCGCTGGCGATCGGCGGCATGACATTCCTCCTTCTCATCTTCGGCGAGGTGGTCCCCAAGATCTATGCCGTCCACCGCGCCGAGCGGTTCTCGCTCCGGGTCGTGGGCCTCCTCACCGTCGCCGTGAAGCTAGCCAGTCCGTTCGTCGCGGTCTTCTCCGCCCTCGCCACTCTTGTTTCCCGCACCGTGGGCCGGACCGACAGGGAACAGGTGACCGAAGGTGAGCTACGCATGATGGCGCGTCTGGGGGAGGAATATGGAGTTCTCGATGAGGATGAGGCGGATGTCGTCCAGGCGATCTTCGACTTCGGCGGCAAGGTGGTACGCGAAGTCATGACGCCGCGCATCGATATGTGCTGCGTCAGCGATGAGACGACTGCCGACCAACTACTTGAATATGCGCGCGAGGTCAACCACTCTCGCATTCCCACGTATCGGGGAACCACTGATCACATCACGGGAGTGGCGTACGTCAAGGATATCCTGATCCAGAGCGCCGCAGGCGCCGCACCGGTCTCACGTGTCGCGAGGGAGGCGTACGTTGTCCCCGAGACGAAACCCATCCACGAGCTGCTCCGTGAGTTCCAACGGCTCGCGGTCCATATCGCCATCGTCACTGATGAATACGGCGGCACTGCGGGCCTCGTGACCCTGGAAGACCTTCTCGAGGAGATCGTGGGGGAGATCATCGACGAACACGATATTGTTACCGAGCGCTACCGTTGGATCGATTCCAACACGATTCTCGTCGATGCGCGGCTCAGCATTGATGACCTCGAAGACCTGACCGGACGTACATTCCCCGAAGCCGAATATGACACGGTTGGCGGACTCGTCCTCGTGCTTGCCGGCCGTGTCCCGGCAGCGGGCGACAGCTTCCGTTTCCAGGACCTAACGCTGCGGGTAGAAGGTGTCGGTGACCGCCGCCGCATTACGGTGGTCCGCATCTCATTCATCCCTGAGGTTAGCTAATGACGCAGCTGATCGCCGCCATCGTATTTCTGCTCTTCACGGGCTTCTTCGCCGGCTCCGAGACGGCGCTCGTCACAGTGAACAAGATCCGGCTCCGCCATCGCGCCGCGAACGGCATCAGGGGAGCAATCCTGGCACAGCGCCTCCTGGACGACCCCAACAGGATGCTGACGACCATCCTCGTCGGCACCAACCTCTGTCTGGTCATCACATCTGTTCTCGCCACCGACCTGTTCATCGCCTCCTTTGGACGTACGGGGGCCGTCATGGCCACGATACTTGTACCGCTCATCGTAGTCACCGCGGCGGAGATCATACCTAAAACAGTCTCGTATGCGCGGGCAGACCGCATCAGTACCATCGTTGCCGCTCCGCTATCGCTATTCTACTACCTCCTCCTTCCACTCATCGCAGTCACCACTGCTTTCAGCCGGGGCCTGCTCTGGCTGCTCGACATTCCCAGCCGCGGGCGGACCCAACCACTGTTCACGAAGAGAGACCTCAAGCTGGCCACCCGAGAGGCTGAGCGGACTGGCGTGGTAGGCCTGACGGGACGCAAACTGCTCTCCGAGTTCCTCGATTTCTCAGAGATGAAGGTGAGAGAGGTAATGGTGCCGCGGGTGGCAATGGTCTGTGCCCCACGTGAGGCGACGCTGTCGGACGTGCTTGACCTCGTCTCCAGATATGGTCACTCGCGGATCCCGATCACGGACGGCGATATCGACCACATTATCGGCGTAGTCCACGTCATGGACCTCCTCCGTCTCAGTTCCTCTGAAGACCATATCGAAGGCATCATCCGCCCCATTAGATTCGTCCCCGAGAGCAAGGGTTGCCACGAACTCCTGGAAGAGCTCCGAGAGGAGAGGGGACATCTGGCTATCGTCGTCGACGAGTACGGAGGGACGGCGGGGCTGGTGACGCTTGAGAATCTCCTGGAGGAGCTGGTAGGGGACATCTGGGACGAACACGACCTGAAATACATCCTTTACGACGAGACCGCGAAGGGTGTATACATTGTCGATGGACGTGCCAGAATCGACGATCTGAAGGATCAACTCGGGCTGGAAGTGCCTGAGGGAGACTACGAGACGATCTCGGGATTCCTCACCGCCCACTTCGGGGAGATCCCTGCTCGCGGCACGGTACACAGGACGCAGAACCTGAGGCTGACTGTTCTCCGCTCGAGCGCCCACCGTGTCGAGCGCCTGAAAGTCGAGGTATCGAGATGAAGCCGTCCCCACCGCTCGATGAACTGATCGAACAGGCGGCCGACCTTATCCGGGATAACAAGAAGGAAGAGCTGCGGGCGCTGGCCACAGATCTCCATCCCGCAGACATCGCTCTGATCATCGACCATCTCGACAACGAAGGCAAAGAGGTACTGTTCGCTCAGCTGAGTGTCGAGCGCGCAGCGGATGTCCTCCTCGAGATCGATCAGGATTCTCTCTCCTACTTCCTCGACCGCCTGAGCCACGGCCAGATATCGAGACTGATCGACGAAATGGAGCTCGACGATGCCACCGACATCGTCGCCGAACTCGAGCCCGAGGAACGCGTACGCGTCTTCGACCTGCTGAGCGACGAGGAATCGAAGGAGCTGGAAGAGCTCCTGCGATACGACGAGGCCGCCGCGGGCGGGATCATGAGCCCCGAGTGCATCGCACTTCCCGCAGATCTCTCGGTCGCTGAGGCGCTTGACCGACTTCGCGACCCGCTGCTCGAGGATGCCCTGGTCTTCTACCTCTACATCGTCGATAAGACTCGCCGACTGAGGGGCGTGCTCACCCTGCGTGACCTGATCATCGCTCCCCCTGATGAGCAGCTCGCCTCGATAATGGTCGCCGACCCCATAGCTGTGCAGATTGACGAGGACCAAGAGGAGGTGGCGCGCACAGTGGCCAAGTACGACCTTATCGAAGTACCGGTCATCGATAGACGAGGAAAACTCCGTGGCATCATCACCGTCGACGACATCGTCGATGTCCTCGAGGAAGAAGCGACCGAGGATATGATGGGGTTGGGAGGTATCGGGGAGACTGAGCATGCGTTTTCCCCCACGCGGAAATCGGTCGGCAGACGGCTGCCCTGGCTTGCCATCAATCTGATCACTGCCTTCCTCGCCGCTACCGTCGTAGCCCTGTTCCAGGACACGATAAAGGCAGTCGTCACGCTTGCGGTGTTCATGCCCATCGTTGCTGGCATGGGGGGGAACGCGGGGACCCAGGCCGTCACCATCATCGTGCGCGCGATCGCGCTCGGCGAGGTCACAGTCGCAGATACGTGGCGGCTGCTCGCGAAAGAAGCCGCGGTCGGGGCCCTCATGGGACTCGTCATCGGAACCCTGACCGGTGTCGTGGCCTTCCTGTGGGTCGGCAACGCTGTGCTCGGCATCGTCGTCGGCCTCGCCCTCATCGCCAATCTCCTGTTTGCAGGAGTCGTCGGCGCTTCGGTCCCCCTCTTTTTCCGCTGGATCAATCTCGACCCGGCCCTCGCCTCTGGCATCCTCCTCACAACCGTCACCGACGTGATAGGATTCTTCATCTTCCTCGGCCTCGCCACCATTCTGCTGAGATATCTCTGAGGCATCGCCCTATGGCACCGATTATCAAGACAGAGGCGATCGTCCTGCGCACGCGCAATCTGCGTGACAGCAGCAAAATCGCCGTGACCTTCAGTGAGCAGTATGGTAAGCTGGACTCGGTAGCCAGGGGCGTGCGGAGGACGAAGAGCCGCTTCGGAGCAAGCCTCGAGCCTTTGACACACTGTTATCTCGTCATCTATCATCGCAGGGACCGAACGCTCCATACGATCTCCGAGGCCACGATCATCCATTCATTCCAACATCTTCGGTCGTGGCTGCCCGGCATCTCGTATGGCTCAGCCGTCATCGAAAGCCTGGACCGCAGCACCGGGAGCGAGGACCCGAACAGACATCTGTTCGATCTGGCAGTGAAGACACTCGAAGAGATGGACGCCAGCGAATCTGAGGCGGCGCTTGCCACGATCTTCTGGGCCTATCTTCTCCGTCTCCTCGGGTTGGTCGGGTATGCGCCTCGCCTTCGCAAGTGCGTCGTTTGCGGCAGCACTGCCGAGCCCTCCGGCTTCGATATACCGAGGGGCGGGATATTGTGTCCCCGATGCGCTCCCCTGTCGGATTACTCTCTGGCGATGAACGATACGCTGCGGACATTTGTCCTTCGCCTTCAGAGCGCTCCTCTGGCTGAGCTCCGGCTCAAGCCGGCCAGATCGACAGCCCTCAGCGAGGTGAGCCTCCTCATCGATCGCTTCTTCAGCTTCCACCTCGGGGGACCTGCTATCCTCAACGCGCTCGAGTTTCATCGCCGGACGATCGGGACAGCGCCTCCCAACTGCCCGGGGGCAACATGAGACATCCTGACATTCGAATAGACTGGAGGTCTTCGTGACGTTTCAGAAGATGATCTTCGCACTCGAGGCATACTGGGCCGACCACGGCTGCGTCATCCTCCAGCCCTACGACCTGGAGGTAGGTGCTGGCACATTCCATCCCGCGACCTTCCTCCGCGTCCTCGGACCGGAGCCATGGCGCGTCGGATATGTCCAACCTTCACGGAGACCCAAGGACGCCCGGTACGGCGAGAATCCCAATCGATTATACCGCCATTACCAGTACCAGGTCATCCTGAAGCCCTCCCCGGACGATATCCAAGATCTCTACTTGGACAGTCTCGCTGCGATCGGGATCGATCTCACCAGGCACGATATCCGGTTCGAAGAGGACGACTGGCAATCGCCCACGCTCGGCGCGACGGGGGTCGGATGGCAGGTGACAATGGACGGGATCGAGATCACGCAGTTCACTTATTTTCAACAGGTAGGTGGGTTCGAGCTGGATCCGATCTCGGTCGAACTGACATACGGACTCGAACGGCTGGCAATGGCGATACAGGGAGCGCCCGACTTCGGAGCGATCGAATGGACAGATGGGATCACCTATGGGGAAGTCCATCGAGGAGAGGAGCGGCAACATTCCCTGTACTCGTATTCGGTCGCCAGCGTCGATAGCCTGTTCGACTGCTTTCGCGCCTATGAGCGCGAGGTCGATCTGCTGCTGGAGGCCGGCCTCGTCTATCCGGCTTACGAGTACGTTCTCAAGTGCTCTCATACATTCAATCTTCTCGAAGCGAGAGGCGCGATCGCCGTCACAGAACGAACCAACTACATTACGAGGATCCGGAAGCTTGCGCGTGCGGTGGCAACCCGGTATCTTGAACAGGGGGGAGATGGATCACATACAGGGACTGAGGAGTAATAATGGAGGATTTCCTGCTTGAACTCGGGACCGAAGAGATGCCTCCGGGCGATATTGCGCCGGCTGCCGACCAGTTGCTGGCCGGGGCAAAGGCTTTTCTCGATGACGAGCGGATCGAGCACGGAGAGATGAATGTCTACTACACGCCCCGCAGGCTCGCTCTCTCCGTACGGGGTGTGGCGCCGGGACAGAGCCCCACAAGACGCCAGGTCCTCGGCCCGCCACGCAAGGTCGCGTTCGATGACCGGAAGAAGCCGACCCAGGCCGCGAAGGGCTTCGCTCGAGCCCAGGGTGTCGGTCTCGATGACCTGAGGGTCGTTACGACCCCGAGAGGCGAGTACCTCGCCGTGGAGAAGGTCGATGCCGGACGTCCGACTCCCGACCTCCTCGCTGGCTTCCTGCCGCGGCTGATCCTCTCCCTCAGTTTCCGGAAGTCGATGCGCTGGGGCACATGCGATGTGCGTTTCGTCCGGCCCATCCGGTGGATAGTCGCGCTCTTCGGCCGGAACGTGATCGGCTTCGAGATCGCCGGTGTCCGGTCGGGTCACCAGACTCGGGGACATCGCTTTCTCAGCTCAGGACCGATCTCGATCTCCGATCCCGCGCAGTACCTCCAGACCATGGAGCAAGGTTACGTTGTCGCTGACCAGGACGAACGAAGATCCAGGATCCGCCGTATGGTCGAAGAGCTCGTTCGGGCACACGGCGGGCACCTCGTGGAGGACGAGGAATTGCTGACAGAGGTCGCCAACATCACCGAGTACCCGTCGGCATACCTGGGAACGTTCGACGACTCGTTCCTGTCCCTGCCCCGCGATGTCGTCGTCACGGCGATGCGAGAGCACCAGCACTATTTCGCGATCCATGACGGTACCGGGAACCTTCTCCCGACATTCGTGGGCATCGTCAACACCTCGTCGGATAACATCGACGAGATCAGGACAGTGAACGAATACGTCCTCAAGGCCAGGCTCGACGACGCGCGATTCTACTGGAAAGAGGACCGAAAGACCTCTCTCGCGGAGAAGGTCGCACTGCTCAAGGGCATGGTATGGCAGGAAGGCCTGGGGACGCTGTTCGACAAGACCGAGCGAATCGTCGCCCTCGCCGGATTCCTCGCAGATCGCGTGGGCGGCGTGAACCGAGAGGTGGCGGAACGGGGGGCTTATCTGGCAAAGGCCGACCTCGTCACCGAGATGATACGAGATGGAAAGGAGTTCACAAGCCTGCAGGGGACGATGGGCCGGGAGTATGCCCTGGCTTCCGGCGAACCGGAGGAAGTCGCCACCTGTATCGAGGAGCACTATCTGCCTCGATTCCCCGGGGATTCTCTCCCCCGTACTCGGGAAGGAGCGGCCGTCGCTATCGCTGACAAGATGGACTCGATCGCCGGGTGCTTTCTCGGGGGCATCATACCCACCGGCTCGCAGGATCCCTACGGGCTGCGCCGCATGGCAGCCGGCCTAGTGAGCGTCACCCTCGCCCACGGCTTCAGCTACTCGATCGGCCAGCTCGTCAGCCGTGCTATCGCGGCATACGGCCGGGCGGGGGACGGGGATGGACGACCCGACCTGGCCGAGTCGATCATCGACTTCATCGCTCAGAGAGTCCGCACCCCCCTCGAGGAAGGAGGTATCGGATACGATCTCATCGATGCCAGCCTGGCGGCCGGCTTCGATGATATATGTGAAGTACACGACCGGGCCACCGCACTCAATCGGCAGCGGAGCGGCCCTGAGTTCGTCGATCTCGTCATCGGCCAGAAACGGGTGAGCAACATCCTCAAAGGGGTGCCCGAGCCACCCCTGCCCGACAGGTCGCTCTTCGAGTCGGAGACCGAGCGGCTGCTCCTGGACAAGATCGAGAGCATCGACGAGAGTCTGAATCAGGCCCTGAGAGAGCGGCAGTACGATCGTGCGCTCACCCTTCTCCTGTCGCTGCGGAAGCCGATTGACGACCTGTTCGACGATGTGCTCGTGATGGCCGAAGATCAGGCCATACGTGCCAACCGCCTCGGTCTCGTCAATGCGGCCCGCAAGCGATTCCTTCAGCTGGCAGACTTCTCACGCCTCGTCGTGGAAGGAGAATAGGAAGAAGGGCAGTCACCGGAACCCCTCCAGAGAGGAGGATACCGAAATGGCCCGCTCCATTGCACTCTGTGTACTCATGCTGGTACTGCTCTGCGCCGCGGCTAGCGCACAGCAGCGCCCTCTCGGGCTGGGAGTCATAGTAGGCGAACCAACCGGCGTCACTGGCAAGTGGTGGACAGGAGGCCGCACTGCAATCGATGCAGCGCTTGCCTGGTCATTTGCCGACGAGAACGCCATGCATTTGCATGCTGACTATCTCGTACACAATTTCGATATGTTCGAGCTAGGAGATGCTGTGATGCCCTTCTATTTCGGCGTCGGCGGAAGGCTCAAGCTCGAAGATGACAGCAGGTTTGGAATGCGGATTCCCGTAGGTATCGCCTACGTTATTGCTGGAACACCCCTTGACCTGTTTCTCGAACTCGTTCCGGTTCTCGATCTCGCTCCGGAGACCGAACTCCGGCTTAACGGGGCTTTCGGCATGAGATATTTCTTCTAGGCATGCCGCACGGGTTGGCGGACGGCTCGCCGTCCCTCGGGTCGATGTGCCGGCACGGCCACAACACAACTCGGAACTCGCGAATGAATCGAGGTCCCCTCAGGCCTTCCCATCTCGATGGAAACTTATTGACAGGGGCCCTCGATTCATCTATTGTCCGAGCCAATCAAGGCATCGCGCCACCTGCCGTCCTTACTCACGTCGATACCAAGGCGGCGTCGAGGAGGCTCTTGTCCATCCTTGCTCTGTTCTTGATCGCACCCGGAGGCCTATCGACGGGAGCATAGACCGGACACCTCTCGGAAGGTAATCTTCATGATGAGCCGCCGGATGGAGACTACGGCCCGGATAGGGCTTTTGCTGATCCTCGTGTCCCTGTTGATGGTTCAATCCTCTGAGTCTCGATATCCAGCTCGCCAGCATCCTCCCCCGGCATCCGACCATCCCTGTGCAGAATCAGGAACGAGCGACGGTCCGGGCAGAGGGCCGTATCCCTTCCACGGGTTTGTGACCCTCGGCGCGATCAGGACATACCAGTTGCTCATTAGCCCGTCGAAGGGAACGTCCTGTCCGATGCACCCGCACTGCTCGCTGTACGGCCTCCAAGTCTTTCAAAGATACAATCCTGTTCAAGCGTTTCTCATGACGGCAGATCGCTTGCACCGCTGCGGCCATGACCTGCACAATTACGAGGCCGTCGTAGTCGACGGATTCGTCAGATGGTCCGATCCAGCAGACCCCTCCTCGATCGAAGACCAACTGAGTCCGCATGCGTATACGGGATCAGCATCGGGCACCACCGCTCCGCCTGGCCGTTTCCCCGATAGCGGCACGTCACCGCAGACCTTCTTGGACGACACGGGCGGCGAGGAGACCCGCCTTCTTCATTTCGCAAAACAACTCCAGTCCGAAGGCAGCTATGACCTTGCCATCACGGAGTATCGCCGCTTTCTCACCTACTACCCCGATTCGCGCGACAGAGACGACGCAGTGAGGTCGATACTCTTCTGCCACTACCAGGCCGGGCAGTATCTGGCGGCTATCCATTGGGGACAGAATATCCTCGAGTACGCTCCCCGTACAGACGACACGGACGATATCAGATTCCTTATCGGAGCTAGCTACTTCAGAGTTGGTAACTACCCGCGTGCGCGAGACTACCTCGACGGACTGACAGTGAGTAGCCGCAGGGAACTCAGGGAGAAGAGTCTTCTCCTCACCGGGCTCTCCCACGCACAAGAGGCCAATTGGGAGGATGCTGAACACTCCTTTGCCAGGGTCCCCATCGACTCAGAATTCTCGTCCAGTGCGAGGCAGTGCGAGCGACTGTGCCGTGAGGGCATAAACATCAGTCCGAAGAGCCCATTCATTGCCGGAGTGCTGGCAATCGTGCCCGGCCTGGGCTATCTGTATGACGGTTACGGCCAGACTGCCCTGTCCTCGTTCATCGTCAATGGCCTCTTCATGTGGGGTACCTATGAGGCGTTCCATAAGGATCACCAGGGCTTAGGTACTATCCTGGGCGTACTCAGTTTCGGATGGTACGCTGGCAACATCTACGGGTCTGTCGTCAGCGCCGAGAGACGAAACATGAGGGTAGTAGATGAGCTGCTCCTTCAGTTCGACGTGGGCTTCCAGTTCTAAATCGCAAAATCGGGGTGATCGTCGAGCAGTCTTTTCTCCCAGTGTGTGTCTGTCCTGTGGCGGGAGTCATGGCACAGTTGACCTCTCAGGTCTCACAAACGAAGGAGGGCATTATGACCGCATCGCACAGAGGAAACAGTTCATTTCAGCTCCTCACGATCGTAACTCTGCTCGCCTTCATGTGGGCTTTTCTCCCTCCCCACGAAGCGATCGCGCAGCAACAAGTCCGGGTCCCTGCGGGCACACAGGTACTTCTCAGAACCACCGAGACGTTGGCGCCCGAGACGCTCCACGTCGGGGATACAGTCCATCTCTCCGTTGTCTCCGA
>LJUI01000082.1 GCA_001303705.1 candidate division TA06 bacterium SM23_40 | reverse complement strand
ACGAGTCATGGGAGGCCCTCCTTTAGATGTATGTCGATAAACATGCATTAGAAAGGGCAGCCCAAAAGAATGCAACAAAAATCTACCCACAATCACAATCCGCAGCCGCGGCAGGTTTGCGCTTGACAAAATTCCCGAAATGTCCTAGAATGGTCGGGAGGTCGAAATAATAGTTGCCCCGAGGGCTTCCCTACACCTCCCAGTCATTCTTCGGAATGGCTGAGGGAAGAACTACTGCCTCGGCAGTACCTCGGGGCTTACTTCGTCCGGGTCGTCACCCGCACGAAGCGGAGCCTCTCCACCTGGTCTGTCACCTGGGCAATGCTGGCTCGTTGCGCCCAGATCGTCACGGGCGACGCGGGCCTATTTCATCTAAGCGACCACCGGGGCCCCGCCGAATAGACCGGAGACGCGCATGTTCTACTCGGCCCTGATCCACAGGGCTCTCGACTATGCTGCCCGCACCCACGAGGGACAGTACCGCAAGAACCCTGAAGCGGTCATTCCCTACGTCAGCCACTGTGCAATGGTCGGGCTCATCCTCCAGCGAGCAGGATTCGACGAGGAAGTCGTGGCCGCCGGAATCCTGCACGACACGTGTGAGGACAGGGGCGTCGATCGTACGGAGCTGGCGGAGCTCTTCGGGGAGAGGATTGCTGATCTGGTGCTCGATGTGAGCGAGGAGGACAGATCTCTTCCCTGGAAGGAGAGGAAGAGGCGGTACCTCGACCGCCTTCGATCAGCGCAGCCGGAGGCAATCGCCATCTCGGTAGCGGACAAGATCCATAATCTCTATTCACTGCTCGCGTCCCTCGAGACCGGCGCCGAGATCTGGAATCGTATGAAGCGCGGCAGGCACGAACAGATCGAACGATTCGAGGAGATAGCGGACTTCCTCAGAGAGAGTTTCGACCACCCCCTGCGGCAGGAATTTATGGAGATCCTGGATCTGCTCAAGAAAAAGACGGGCTGAGGGAGCCTAAAGGGAGAGAACTGACGGCTGCACGTGCAGCGCATGGCGTCGCAAGGTGAGGACGAGGATCGGGATGAGGATGAGCTGGACGATGATTCCCGGGACCCCGGCCGCGAAGGCCGCGATCATATAACCCTTAAGGGAGAAAGGCAGCCCCAACAGCCGTCCGATCGTGAGAAGCCCCACTCCATACCCCACACGCCCCGCAATCTGCGCAACGATGAGGGCGCCGATCAGAGCCCCGACCGGATAGACCGCCCGCCACGCTGACTGTATCCGATTCCCCCGACTTGCCCTCACACCGGCACCGTGAGCAGTAGTCGACGGTGCCTGCCGCTCTGCCTCATTGCCGGGCTGCTGCTCGGGACGGGGCCAGGCGCTCCAGGCGCGCACCAGCAGGCCGAATACCAGCCCGTAGATCGGGAGCTCGAGTGTCATCAGGGGAACGCGCAGGGCGGGCGGCATGCCCGTGAGGAGGAAACTGAGTCCGGGGGAAATGATGCCCACGATGAGGCCGCTAACCGGCCCGATGAGTGCGCCCGCGAGCAATACCGGGATGTGCATCGGAAGAAAGATCCGCCCTCCCAGACTCACCTGATGGAACAGAATCGGCAGCAGGATTCCCAGGGCCACGAACAGCCCGGTCTGCGCCACTGTGCGGGGCGCCCATCCCTCTCTCCCCTCTCCTCTCATCGTCACCCTCCCTTCCGCTTTCGCCCCCGTGCCACATATCGCGACGGGACATCGACGATCTCGATAGGCTCGATTCCTGCCGACTCCATCATCTGCTCCATCGAGTAATGGTCGGGCAGCGTGTCGTGCTGCACCTCCGGGCCGGCACTCCGGTGGTGGCGAGCGATCTCCTCACGTGACATGAGATGGATGATCCAGAGCTCCCCTCCTTGCCTCAGCACGCGCCCCATCTCTCCCATCGCAGCATCCTGATTGCCCAGATGGGGGAAGGTAGCAAAACAGATGACGAGCTCGAAGGTCTCCGAAGCGAACGGCAGCCAATGTGCGTCGGCATGGATCGCCAGGACGTCAGCCTCGCGCTTGGCCGACGCCTGAGAGAGCATCTCGTAGGAGAGGTCGATCGCTGCTAATGTGCCATTCGTCGAGAGCCGCCCTCTCAGCAATGGCCACAGAACGCCTGTGCCGCAACCCACATCGAGCACGCGGCGAGCAGATCCAAACGGGAGATCTGCGATCAGCTGAGACAGCCGGGCAAGGGCCTCGGGCTCGTACAACCTGTCCCAGTCGGGCGCATGGTGATCGAAGAATTCCCGTTTCGACTTGATGCTCATCAGTTCTGGCCTCGTGCGCACCGTCTATTCGACTTTGCTCTTGATCCAGTCGATGCCTCTGCGACGAAGGGCCGGAGGGCCGATGGCCACTTTTTCTTCTGTCCTCAGATCGACGCCGACGCCGGCGGGCTCGAGAATCAGGAGATCGGCTCCCGGTATCACCTCCCGCACACACCTGGTCGCCTCGGTCGTCGCCCGTTCCTGAAGCCTCAGCGCCTCTGTGAAGCTGAGTGCTTTCCGGATGCCGAAGAAACTACTCAGCGATCGGTAGCGCAGGCGGACGACCACGAGCCGATTGGCCTCGGTCAATATGTCAACATCGATCTCGCCGGGGAACATGCCCCGTCGCGCCAGCGCCTCCAACAGTTGCGATGCGGCAGCCGGATCTTGCTCGGGCACAGGGGGATGGCGTATCGGATTGGGGAGAGAATGCTTTCGCACGCGGTCGGGAGATATCTCGACGAGGAACCAGTCTCCTCCGGCTTCGTCATGGACCCAATCCGAATAGAACCAATCGACTACCACATCCCTTATCGGTGGTTCGTAGTACCACGGTCTGCTCTCCTTCCAGAACATGACGATAGCGCGCGCCTCGGGACGGGGTATCTTCGTGCTATCGAATGAGACAGCGGCGGCATAGACCGAAACGTCCCGGTACAGCGTGTCGGGTGAGAGGCGCACGAATCTATACCGGAACCGATTCCTCGCATCTTCCGTTGCCTGCGGCTCCAGAAACCGCCCTGCGCGGGCGACGTCTCCCCGTCGGATACACTCCGCAAAAGCGCGCACGCGCTCTTCGAGTCTCGATCTCGATGGCGGATGGTATCCCTGACATCCGGCTACGCAGATCGAGAGCGCCGCAGCCAGTGAGACAAACCCGAGCAGCACCCGGGCGCGGCCGCGCTTCCTATGATTTCGGCTTATCGGTGTGGGCACCGTGATCACTCACCCTTGAAGGCGACGAGAGACTCGACATCGTATCCGGCTAGCTTCTCCCTGCCCCCCAGATCAGGAAGCTCGACAAGGAAGGCAACACCTACGATCCGACCGCCCAGTTTCTCAATCACCCTGCATGTCGCGAGCGCCGTCCCTCCGGTGGCCAGGAGATCATCAACGACCAGAACCCGCTGCCCTGTCTTGATAGCATCTACATGTATCTCGACGGCGTCTGTGCCATACTCGAGCTCGTACTCCTCCCGCGCCGTCCTGGCCGGGAGCTTTCCACATTTTCTTACGGGCACGAAGCCGACTCCCAGAAGGTATGCTAGAGGGGCGCCGAGGATCAGCCCTCTGGCTTCGATTGACGCGACGAGATCGACGTCCCGGTCATGGAACAGCTCGAGGAGGGCATCGATGGCCAGGCGAAGGCCCTCCGGATCCTTCAACAGAGTCGTGATATCACGGAAGAGGATGCCCTTCTTGGGGAAGTCGGGGATGCTTCGTATGAGTGATTCTAAGCGCTCCACCGTTCCGCTCCCTGCGGCAATGCCAATGCGAACTGAGTGTTCACCATCTCAGCGAAAAGCTATCGAAGGTTCCGCTGGGGGACTTCCAGCTAGTCTCGACATTGGAGACACGTGCAGCGCGCGGTCCCTTTCGGACATGCTCGACGAACTCCTCGAGCCGCGCTTTGGGCCCCTCAGCCTCCGCCTCCACTTTCCCGCTGGGAAGGTTGCGCACGTACCCGACCAACCCCAGGGCGTGCGCGACGCGCTCCACGTAGAACCGAAATCCCACCCCCTGTACATAACCGGAGACAAGGAGGTGAACTGCCGCCTCGTCAGTGCCCGCGTCCATGATCTCCTCACCTCCCGCGGTCCCGCCTCTGTGCCTCTCTGCACGCCACGGCCACCGCTTGCTCCGGATCGGTCGCCCTGACGACCGGTGCCTCGAGCGCCCATGTCCCGATGCCCACAACGGGAACGGACATCTTCAGCGCTGTAGCGATCTCAGAGAGCGTCCCATAGCCTCCCGAGACGGCCACGACCGCGTCGGAGGAGAGCACGATGACTACGTTCCTGGCCTGTCCCATCCCTGTTGCCACCGCATGGTCGACGAACTCATTCGCCTCATACGGGTCCGATCCGGGGAGGATACCGATCGTCACGCCGCCGGCACCCTTGGCACCCCGGCAGGCTGCCTCCATCACACCTCCCAGCCCGCCGCAGATGAGCGTCGCCCCGGCTCGTGCGATCTCCCTGCCGACCGCTTCCGCAACACCTGCGACCTGTTCGTCGCAACTTCCGGATCCGATGACGCCGATGACCAGGTGCCTCTCCCCTCGCGTGCACAGTCCCCGAGCATCGCCCAGATCTTCAGGCAAGCCTGTGCAGTCCTTAGACTCCCTTGGACCTGTTTCGGGTTGGAACCATATCCGTTGACTTCTTCGTCACTCCGCCTGAGCTCCTCTCCTGAGAGCAACGGCACGCGTTCTAATCCTCGATCGCCTCCTTCAACATCCCGACCGCATAGCCATCCTCATGAAGAGCTCGGAGCAACCTCGCCAAGAGCATTTCAGAGACTTCCGTGACGAATTCGCCTTCTCCTCCGACGGGGGCGTCATGCAGCAAGATGATCGACCCAGACAACCTGGGATGATTCATGATGCGATCGACCGCGGCTGCACACTTTGACTGCACTTGCGCCGCCGAACGGCATCTACGCGAGATCTTCCAATCACGCGTCGAAATGCTCCACTGAGCCAGACAGGTCGATGGGTTCCACCGACGCAGAGCCTCATGAACATGCGGATCGAATGCACCCGCTCCGTGAGGCGTTCTCACGAAATACCTGGACGGCGTCGGTCGAAGGGTACGTAACAAAGCCTCGGTCCGTTCAATCTCATCGAGAATCTCTTCCGTGGTCATGCGGTCGAATCGCCTGTGACTGTAGCCATGTGCATAGACATCGTGACCGTCTTTGACTATGTCCCGTACAAGTGACAGATTCTCCTCGGCCCGAGAACCTAGAACGAAAAAAGTCGCATTCACACAATGGGCCTTAAGCGCTCTCAAGAGAGCAGGAGTTGTCTCTTTGCTGGGACCGTCGTCTATCGAGAGTGCCACCCATTTCGCACCGGGTGAGATGTGAGAGTTACGCTCGACGATCGGGAGAACGCCTCTTCCTCGAATCCTGAGCCGTGCCGGCCATCTCCTACATTCGTCAAACCACGCTCCGACACGAGCACGGCGTTCGATGAACACTGGCATCCGACTGTGATCCTCCCGTGCCGAAACAGGTTTCCGTGCGATATGTCACGACTCAGACCGGCGGTTTCGGGGAGATCAATCGATAGAATCGGAGTGTTCCGAATACAGATCAGCGGGTGGAGCATCGAATCCATGGAAGCCGCGAGCCAAGTGACCCGAATCCCGCGTGGCACGAATCCTCACCAAAGTAATGCAGTTGCGCCTGTTGATCGGGTGAGGGCCTTTGGTTTGTCCGAGCGGTGAAAATGGTGAAGCGACGATGCCCCATCGAGTGGTCGGGGCGACTGGATTTGAACCAGCGACCTCTTGGTCCCGAACCAAGCGCGCTTCCAAGCTGCGCTACGCCCCGGTATGCGAGGCACCGTCGCTCCGGTCTGACATTTCATCCGCTGACACGAATCAACACCCGCCGATATCGGCCTCGATCAGGGCCATCCGTCCCTGCCGATGAGCGGCACGAATACGCAACCGCAGACCGTGCGGGTCTCCAGTGCTTCACCTCGCCTGGTGACTTGCTTCAATACCTGAGAGAGTGAACCGCCAATCGGTATCGCCAGACGCCCACCATCGGCAAGCTGCTCCGTGAGCGCTTTCGGTATCTTGGGCGCTGCAGCGCTCACCAGGATCGCATCAAAGGGAGACGCTTCGCGCCATCCGATCGTTCCATCCCCGATGCGAAATGCGATGTTCGTATACCCGAGATTCTCGAGCAGTTCTCGGGCCCGCGTGCCGAGCGACGGGATCCGCTCAATCGTGAATACCTGTGCCGAGAGCTCGGCGAGCACCGCCGCCTGGTACCCGGAACCGGTCCCGATCTCCAGTACACGCTCCTCTCCCTGGAGATCGAGAGCATCGATCATCGTCGCGACCATGTAGGGCTGCGAGATCGTCTGTCCTTCGCCGATCGGGAGAGGATGATCTCCGTACGCCTTTTCCGAGAACGCTTCGGACACAAAGAGATGGCGTGGCACGCGCTCCATCGCTGCGAGCAGACGGGCCTCCGTGATGCCGCGCGCCCGAATCTGCGTCTCGACCATCTTCTTTCGGGAGCGCTCGTACTTCGTCAAGGGCTCCACGCTATCACGCACCTACACTCAACCCTGTCTCCAGACCGGCGGCCCAGATCCGCAGGTCGTCGATCGCCTTATAGTCGGTCAAATCGAAATGGAGCGGCGTGATCGAGATCATCCCGCAATCGACCGCGGAGAAGTCGGTGTTTGCACCCACCTCCCACGTTGCCTCCCCCGCGATCCAGTAGTGAGATGTCCCATCCGGGTCCACCCGTTCAACGATGCTGTCCTGGTAGATCCGCTTCCCCAGGCGCGTCA
Organism: candidate division TA06 bacterium SM23_40; assembly: GCA_001303705.1. Lineage (GTDB taxonomy): Bacteria > LJUI01 > LJUI01 > SM1-40 > SM1-40 > SM1-40. The sequence goes on along the minus strand of LJUI01000082.1, from coordinate 3,885 downwards.
CACGCACCCCTGCGATCTCTCCTCCGGGCGAGTTCGGGATGTTCACGTTCAGGACTGTATGCGGCGGAAGCCCAGTCTTCAGAATCCTATCGGCCAGTGTGGTGGCGAATGATGCGGCCGCTCGGAAGTCGTGTGGCCCCTCCGCCTCCCGGGTGACGAGAGAGAACGCAATGGACGGTATCCCCAGTATCGCGCCCTCCATCGCCGCCGCCACCGTCCCCGAATACATCGTATCCTCTCCCATGTTGGGCCCATGGTTGATCCCCGACACAACCAAACGGGGTCTCTCTTTCAGAAGACCATGCACGGCGAGAAGTACGCAATCTGTAGGAGTCCCGTCGACGCTGTGGACGCGATCACCCAGCTGTTCCACATGCAGCGGACGGTGGAGTGTCAGCGAATGACTCGTAGCGCTCTGCTGGCGATCCGGAGCCACCACACACGTCGTCCCGAGGGGGGACATTGCCTCGCGCAGCGCTGCCAACCCCGGGGCGTGCACCCCGTCATCGTTGGTCACGAGGATGTTGATATCTACACCCATAAGCTTCGTATGAAAAGCCAGATGAATCGCATTGTATCGGTAAACGGTTGAATGTAACTCACTTCTCGGGCGTAGATTGTGGGTATCGGAATCGACTCTATACGATACCCTTTCCTCCCCGCCTTAATGAGTATCTCCGATTCGGTTTGATAGTTTCGTGTCGTGAGCCTGATGTTCCTGAGGGGTCCGGCCCGTATCAGTCGGTATCCGGATTGGCTATCGTCGACCCGTTGGCCGCAGAGGAGCGAAACGACAAGAGACGTCAAGCGGTTGGTGAAGACTCTGATGAGCGGCATCGTGGAGAGGTCGCCGCGCCGCGATCCGACGATGATGTCCGCCCCTCTCTTCCGCGCCCGCGCAACGAATCGAGGGAGGGAACGATAATCGTGCTGGCCGTCTGCGTCGAGCGTAATGACAGCGTCGTACCCCTGTTTCAGGACGTAGGAGAATCCCGTGCGGTGCGCGGCACCTTTGCCGAGATTCCATTTGTGTCTGAGCACGTTCACGCCGCGCTGCCGGGCAACGGCTGAAGTACAGTCGCTCGATCCATCATCGACGACGAACACATTCCGTCGGTCAAACATGGTACTGATGGACTGGAGCAGGCTGGCGAGCGTGGTCTCCGCGTTGAATGCCGGAATCAGGATCGCGACTTTCACGGGCGTATCAAGACCTCCACAGCGGCTCGAAGACGAACCACTGGTCAGGATACTTGCGTACGTATCGCTCCAATACTTCCAATGTAAGAAGGACATTGGCCCTCAGGTCTTCTGTCTCAGATCCCGTCTTCACGAGCCGGAGAGGTCCTTCGAACAGAATCCGGTGGCGGGCTCCCTTCACCCTCACGGCAAACGCCATAAAGAGACTGGCGCCGGTCTTCATAGCCAGTCTCACCGCACCCGTGGGAATCGGGACATCCTCCCCGAACAGCGGTACCCCCATCCCCCGGTCGCTGAAGTCTCTGTCCCCGAGCAGGGCCACGCAGTCGCCCCTCCTCAGAGCCGTCAGCATCCCGCGCGGCGCCTCGCGCATGGACAACACGATCAACCCCTTGTCAGAGCGCCGACGTTCAAAGAACTCAGTCACCTGCTCGGTCGGATGATCGAGCGCCACCACAGTCAGCGGAATGCCGGCGCTGGCCACCGCCACACCACCGAGCTCCCAGTTGCCCAGGTGCGCAGTGAGAAAGACTACGCCTCTTCCCCTCCGCCACTCCTCGAGCAGAGGAACTCTCCATTCATCACCGATTATTTCTCTGATGGACTCTTTTGAGAGCGACGGAAGGCGTAGGAAGTCAACGACTGTCTTCGCGAAATTCCGGAAGGTGCGCCGACTCAGTGAGCACAGCTGCCGTCCACTCAGTTGATCCCCGAATGCATGGTGCAGATTGTCCAGAACAGCGCGCCGCCGGTCGAAGCGAACGAGAAACATCAGTTCCCCGGCTCGCTCAGCCAACCAGTAGCTGACTGAGACCGGCAGCAGTCTGGTAAGGAGAGCCGCCATTCGGTAGAAGAAGATCGCTACCATCTATCGCTCGCGCTCCAGATCTGGTCGGGGCGACTGGATTTGAACCAGCGACCCCCAGCCCCCCATGCTGGTGCGCTTCCAGGCTGCGCCACGCCCCGACAATTACTGTCACACGGACTGTGTCATTCGCTACAGCAGCGCCCCTCCTAACCGCTCAATATATAACATGATGCTTCGAGCTAGACAAGCGAAAAAAGATACCTCCTCTCTCGAATCCGGCCGCCCGGGGGCCCGCATGACCTCGGTACGGCTCGCGCCTGTTCCCCGGGGCATCGGTCTCAGGTGTCAGCCCGGAGAAGTCCGAGCACATCTTTGAGTTCCTGACGAATGGAGCCGAGCACGTCCTTGGCGAGCAGCTCATCAAATGGCAGCCCGAGCTGCGTGTCCCCGGACCGCCGCAGGTCGAGCATCTTCTTCTTCGCACCCTCCAGCGTATAGCGCTCTTCGTACAGCAGTTTCCTGATGGCGAAGACGAGACGGACCTCCCGAGGGGTGTAGGCACGACGCCCGGCATTCGTCTTTCGGGGTTTGAGCAACTTGAACTCGGACTCCCAGTACCGGAGCACATGGGGCTTTACCCCGGTCAGCTGAGCCACCTCGCCGATCGTGTAGTAGAGCTTCGACCCCGCGTGTCTGGCCACAGCCATCTCCTGTCCTCGACGGTCAGAGTGTAACTACGTTCCCCGCGTCCACACAGATTATCCCATCCTCGAATCTTTGTCAACTCCTATCCCAAACGTTCTGCAGAATAACGAAATACTGCCTCGGTGACGCTGAGATCGGACTTGCGCGCAGGGGGGGTTCGGGCTATTCTCATGGCGGCCAGGCCCGGCCGGGAGACAATCGACTGACAGGCGCTCTCCACGGTCCCCCTTGGGCCGGCCCTCCCGGCAGGATTCTGGGGGCGCCACCCCCCCGGTGGCGAGACCGAACCTGCAAACGAGTTCTCCTTCCCACGAGCGAGGCATATATGGACGTGGAGGCCGTCATCCTGGCCGCCGGCAGAGGTGAGAGGATGGGAGAACTCGGCCGCCGCATACCCAAGCCCCTCCTCTACCTACCCGGCCAGTATCTCATCGACCGTATGCTCGATCAGCTCTCGAGGGCCGGCATCGCCCGGACGGCCGTGCTGGTTGGCGATCGGCGATCGAGAGTGGCACGTTATGTCAAGAGCAGTCCCGATATCGCAGTGCTACGCCAGCACCGTCCACCCACACTCTGCGGAGCCATAGCCACAGCCCTCGCCGGCGCAGCCGACCGGCTGCTCGTGATACACGGTGACAACGTCTTCTCCCAGCCATTCGGCTACTTCATACGTGCCGCGGCCGGGTCGCCGGCCGCATTCCTCACGGAAGCGGAGGGCTCTGTCCTCGCCGGGCTGTACCTCCTCTCGCGAAAACTTCTGAACTCAGTTCGTGACTGCCTCGCCTGCGACGGACTTGAGGAGCTCAAGGAGATTCTCATCTCTCGCCGAGTTCCCTGCGCGACAGTCCCGCTCCGCGGCTGGCGCGTGAATATCAACTCCCCGGGAGACTACCTCTCCGCAGTCCATCGCCTGCTCGACGAGCAGCAGATCCATTCCGAGAACTACGCAGGACTTCCGCGATCTTCGATTCCCTCCTCGACCACAGTCCACGAGCCGGCCTGGATCTCGCCCGGCGCCCGACTCGCCCGGAGCGAGATCGGGCCGTATGTGGTCGTGGGAGAACGCGCGGTGATCGAGGATGCGATCCTGTCTAACGCTGTCATATACCCGGGCAGCACTGTGAGGAACGTGCCGGCGAGGGATGTAGTCGCTGTCGGCAGACGGCTCATCT
>LJUI01000081.1:10794-17028 GCA_001303705.1 candidate division TA06 bacterium SM23_40 | reverse complement strand
CGGCGGGCGCGGCCCCACGATCTGCTCCCCGCGCCCGCTCCAACTCGAGACGGGCGCGTAGTGCTGCGGCCAGGTGCTCACTCGGCTCGATCTCGGGCACCCTCCCGAGCCGTTCGGCCAGCTTCACCAGCGCGCGGTCTTCGGCCTGGCAGACCTCGCACTGCGCAAGATGCTGGTGGAGCACGATGGCCTCCTCGTCCGGAAGCTCTCCCATGTGAAGCTCGATGAGCCGGGAAAGCATCTCCTCACATCGAGCATCCTTGCCGTTACCTGTCTCCATCATTCACTCCCGTTTGAGAACTCTGCGGAGGTGATGCACCGCCGCGTGGAGCCTCGACTTCACTGTTCCCAGCGGACATGCGAGTATCTCGGCGATCTCCGCGTAGGAGTAGCCGTGGTAGAATCTCAAAACGAGAACGATCCGCTCGTTCTCCGGCAGGGAGGCGATTCCCGCCTCCACCTGACGTATCTCCTCATCGAGGACGAGTGAGGCATGGGGATCATCACACCTTGTGCTGGACTGGCACAGCGATGACTCGATCCTGGCGTCCTCTCTGCCATCTATAGAGACGAGTCGGTGTCTCCTCCTGGAGCGGAGCTCGTTATAACAGAGATTCGTGGCGATCCGGTAGATCCACGTTGAGACTTTAGCCTCAGGCCGATACTTCGAGACGTGCCTGAAGACGCGGAGGAATGTCTCCTGGAGCAGATCCTCCGCACGATCGCGATCCTGGATGATGCGGTTGATGAAGTTGAGCAACGGCGGACCATGTCGCTGGTAGAGGAGGTCGAATGCCCCGGTCTCCCCGGCCTTCAGCTTCGCCACCAACTGCTCGTCCGTCATCGTCCCGCCCATCCTGTCAATGACTCCGCATCGCCACGCCGTCCTGCGTGCCCCATTGACCGACCAGTGCCTCCAGATGGCTCGGTGCCCCCAGATGGTCCGGTGCCCCCAGACGGCCTGGCGCCCCTGGACGTATGCGGCCGCTGCGTGCCCATCCGTTCGATCCGACACTACTGTACTGGCGCCCCCGTCATGAGTTCGAGCACGCGCTCATCGTCCGGATGGCGCTCGAGCCATCGTGCGAGGATACGCATCCCTTCCGCCCGCCTGTCGTGATCGAAATAGTATCTGGCTAGCGCCTCCAGAGCCGAAAACGAACCGGGATCGGCGCGAAACGCCTCACGATACCAGTGTTCGGCCTCCTCGTCTTCACCCATTTCGAGAGAGAGCTCCGCGAGAGCGAGCCGAGGGCTCGCATGGCCGGGTGCAAAGGAGAGCCCCTTGCGGAACATCGTCATGGCCCGCTCATGCTGGTCCTGCTCCTGAAATTCCTCTCCCACGGCAAAGTAGAGCGCCGCGTAGTTGCTGATGATCATCCTCAAGTCCGGATCGAGATCGCTCCTCAGACTATTGTGATCGTCGAACAGGCCCTCATACGAATAGAGCTCCTCGAGATTGCGGAGACATATATCGACATCAACCGCTGTACTCGGTTCCTCTCCCGGCCCAGCCGGCAGTACGTGATAGACAAGACCCTCCAGGATCCGCCTGTGCGGGTCGAACAGAGCCATATTGGTGGGATTGAGTGTGACCGCGTAGTACAGCGGGCGTTCCCAGCCATTCTCCTCGATCAGGTGTCCCACCACCTGATCCGAGACCCGCCTCACCAACCGGCCATCTTCCTTCACCGCCCGGAGGCTATCGATTTCCGCGTCGCTGAGTGTAATCGGCGCGCGGTGAGGATCGCCCTTGAGGTACTTGATGAACACACTCGTATTGAGGAGGCTCAGATTGGCGACTGCCACATCGGGGCGGATGCTGTCCTTGACCTGAACATACCAGAGGGGATAGGTGTCATTGTCCCCATTCGTAAACAGAATAGCGTCCCGCTCGGTCGAGCGCAGAAAGTTGCGCGCCAGGTCGAGGAGAACGGCGAGGCTGCGCTCATCTCCCTGATTGAGAAGGAATTCCTTCTCCCATACATCGACGATCCTCAATCGACCCTCGTGCGTCCCGATGCTCTCGAACAGCTCGGGCCAGGCGATTCCCCCAAGCCCGATGTATCCCAGCACATCATCGAAGACCTCATTCCGATGGATCAGGCGGAAGTGGTCTACAGCAAACGGCGCATCCTCGATCGGCGTCAGCAGCGTACTGGCCACCGAAATATATGTATCGCCCTCGCCGTCGCGTATCTCGGCAGGCCCGTACGCAGCGAGCCGCGCCGGAAGGAGGGATCTCGACCCGCTCAGGCACTCGACTCTGTACCTGGGGCAGCCTCCCTTGCCGAAGGTGAACGCCTTCCGGCGGAACGCTGCGTTGAGCCCTTCGATCGCCGTTAGCACTTCGTTCTCCCCATTAGGCAAGAGATCGGACCGATGCCTCCCCATCGCTTCGAGGACCGAGAAGAGGACCGCCAACTCCCGTGCGTCCAATGTGTCGCCGAGATCGCCCGCCGAGGCCAGGATCCCAAGCACTCTCTCTTCATCCGCCATCTCAGTGCCTCTTGTGGGCGTCCCGAGCGTGATGATCGCCCGCGCGATACGCTCCCCGCACAGCTCGGGGTCGAGCCCGAACCGGAGTGCCACCAGCCCGCCGACCCCGTGGCCGACGAGATCGAACTGAAACGACCCGTGCCGCTCGCTCAGCCTGCTCACCTCAGCCGCAAGCAGCTGCGCTGCACGTTCTACTCCCTGGTCGAGGGGATACTCGAACGTCCAGACAGGGCCCATTCCTCTTGTACGGGAGTACCGTTCGAAATCGGCCCATTCGCCTCGCCCCATGGGAAGGCCGGATACTACGATGATAGGTGTCGCCCCGCGACTGAGAGGGGCTTCGACAATGCCCCAGTCTCGCTCGCGCACCAGGACCACGAATTCTCCCCCGTGATAGACCTCGGCAGAGACGGATCCCTTCTCTGTGTCAACGGCCGCATCGCCCACCCTGATCCACGAATACCCGTTGTGGAGGGCGACAGAGACTCGACCGTCGGGTCCCGAGGTGCCCCTGGGCAGGCGTCTGGTATCGAAAAAGATCCGAAGGCTCACAGGCTTGCGGAACGCCAGATCGTCCGGGGCAACATGAACCACCGCACTCACGAGCCGCTCTCCTTCCGGCAGCGCAGCCCTCGGCCGCTCGGCAGAAGCTAGCGAAAGGACCGTCCCCTCGGGCAGGGCGCCCTGTGGAAGATGTATCGTCGCCACATCTCTAAGCGTCAGGTCAGTCACACCCCTCACCGGCGCGCTCATCTCTGACGGCGATCCGGCAGCCCGCCCGCAGGCAAAGGAGCCCACGAGGATAATGGCCAGGTGGACAGTCACGGCGATGGCCCGGGCAACTCTCGATTCTAGATCCATGCGATACTTACTCATCATTGACCTCCTGCGGAGGAGAAGCCGATAGTGCGAGTGCCACAGAACAAGAGCACAGCCCGCACCCGACAGAAGAGATCGACCCCAGGTGTGTACCCCAGGACATATGATTGAATGGGCAATCCAGCTGGATGCCTCATCGCGCACCCATCTAGTCGTTTAACACCGGAGCGGGCGGAAGGTTCGGACCCGGGGCCGGAAAGATCGAGGAGATATGAGAAGGGCCTGACCTCTTCGGCCAGGCCCCCGGGCGGCGACCTACTCGAATATGAGCCTTCCGAACGAGGTGGGATCGTGCGCAAACGGTGGCTGCCAGTCCGCGTTGCTCTGGACGCGTGGCTGCTTGCGGCGCAGGTTCATCCCCCACAACTCGCCCAGTTGCATACGAGGTCCTCGCCTGATTACAGGTCGAGCCTCCGCCTCACCTTCCGGGCGGCCAAACGCATGTTCCACGTCGAGCTCTGGGACCGCGATCGCCGTCTCGGTCGTCCAGAAGTCCTCTCCCACATGTGTGGCCACCTCCCACCCCCCATTCCACCCCTGATCGAATTCGTAATGCTCAGGAGTCACATAGCAGAGCTGATCGAAGACCCCTCCCTGCGGACCGATGAATAGCTGCACATACGACTTCCGGTCGTAGTCGGTATCGAAGAAATACTCCACGCAATCCTCCTGCCACAGAGGCCCATCTCGCTCATCGGCGGTGGTATTGGCGACCAGCTCGCCCACACTCGATTCGCGGCACCACGTCGCCAGATAGAGATGTTCGTCGTGGTGGCCGAAGTAGAACCGCAGCGTCTCGGTCCCCCTCCGTTCCCCGTCGGGCGAGCCGAAGACGGTGATCGGCACGAGATCATCCCACACATCGTTCTCCAGCAGACCATCGATCTTCGGCGCCGTTTTGAGAGTCGGGGAGATCGCTACGCGAACCAACTCCAGGGGAACCTCGAGAGTGAGCTTCTTCCCATCGCCGTAGGGGTAGGTGATCTCGAACGAGGGCAGCGGATAGATATTTTCTCTGTCGTCGAGTTCGACTGCAAACGGGAGGCTCACCTTCTCATCGGGGCCCACGTTGTAGGCTCGAGACTCCGGTTCCACGACCCATGCCCGGGTGTCCCAGGCTATCATCCCCTCGAGACTCGCTCCCCACAGGCTGGTGAGCGAGACCTGGATGGGCCCCCCGATTTCCTCGATATTCTCCTGAGTAGAGAGCTGCGATACGACCACTCCCGTCGTCTCGATCTGGGCTATCTGCTGGAGGTCCCTGAACGCAACGTAATCGGACTCGAGCACATTCCCCAGCTTGATCAACGCGACATCGACCTCGTCGTCCTCAACTGTCACCCACATATAGCCGAAGAACCTGCCGCGCTCCTCGGATGGTTCACCGAACGATCCGCCCGAGCTCCCGGTGATGTAGTAGTGGATACCGTCCCACTCGGCCGCACAGTAAACGTGGTAGTGCCCGGTAAAGACGTAGTCGACCCCGAATTCCTTGAACAGGGTGTGGAGGACATCGTCCCTGCCGGCCCGCATGGCCTCGAACCAGAACGGCTTATGGAAGAAGACGAATGTGAGCTTCGCTTTCCGGTATTTCTTCAGATCCTTCTCCAGCCACTTGAGTTGTGCCTCGTCCATATCCTCACTCTGATCGATCGTGCTCGTATCGAGGAAGATGAAGTGGCATCCCTCGTAGTCGAACGAGTAGTATCGCCTCCCTACTCGCTTGTCCCATATCTCTCCACTCAGATCGCTCCAGATTTCGTGATTCCCCGGGACAAGGTAGTACGGCACGGTCAGAGGCTCGAGTAGCTCGAAGAACTCGTCATATTCAGCATTCACAGCCGCCGCATCATCGACGTACCCCTCGATATAGTCGCCCACCGACATCACCAGGTCGGGATTCAGCCGTGCCACCTCCTCGATCACCGCCTCGAAGATGCCGGGGACCGCGCTGCCGGTGCGATCGCTGAGAACCGCAAACTGGAAGTCCTCTCCGCGAGATGCCCCGAGAGCCGAACCACTCAGCGCGAGAAGACACGCCATCCCCAGTAAGTGCACAGCAACCAGAAACCTCATTGCTGTCGGCCACGTACCGGATGTCGCTCGATGGATCTTCATCGCTGTACCCTTTCCTGGTAGACATTCATTCTCAGTGTGACTTCCTCGGTTGCCTCAACTCGCACCGTCACCACGCCGGACTCCCCACAGGGAGGAAAGCGATAGAGCAGCTGGGCCTGGTCCCGGTGCAAGCCATGCTCCGGGTCGTTGCGGAACCAGATCTGAGGCCTGTCTCTCGATTCCTTGTGCGTGATATCCCGAACAACATCATGGGGACCCAGAAGCTCAGCTTTCAAAGGCATCACCGGTGCATCCCCGCACATCATCACCAGCGATGTGAAGCTCGCGACGACGTTCGCGTAGTCACGATTCGAATTCCAGTTCGTGCCCGGAAACGGATTGGCCGTGTACCCGAGCTTGACGAGGATGTCACCCCCGGCCACCGAGGACACGAATTCCGACGAGTGATCGGTCGGCCCGGGGCCGACCGATAGCGTCATGGTGTCGAGCGTGATGATCGGCGAAGGGACGGCCGCCCGCTCCTCCTGCTCGGCAGCAGGGCGGCACGAGCCCAACAGGACGCTGACGCTCACTGCCACTGCCAGCAGTGTAATCCTGCGAAGAGCCGGTCCCGGCGAATTTCGCATCTTCTCGTTGCCTCCTGCGTTGTCTCCCGTGAGTATCCAATCTCCACGTTGTCACCGCATCTTGCCATAGGTCCCCTATCCTGTCAAACCCGTTTTTCGAAAGTCACGAGGACCCGACCGCTGTTACAGATATCGCACCACCCAGGGCGCC
>LJUI01000081.1:0-10742 GCA_001303705.1 candidate division TA06 bacterium SM23_40 | reverse complement strand
GCCGCGGCTCCTCCCGTACAGGCCGCGCCCTACCTCATCCCTCCCGAGGCGGCGACTACCGGCCTCCTGCCATCGATACCTTCGGCGATCCCCGGAGCCCGCACGCGATACGTGCCGTCCTCGCTTAATGCTTTGACATTCTGGGATTCCGGTGTTACCATGTCGCCCTTCGCGCCCACGCCCCATCGGCGATAACCGAGGTCGGCGGTCACTACCGAACAGCGAGAAAGCACGACATTGAAACGCGACGCACCAATCGACTCCCTGGAAGGCGTGCCGAGACCGGACCTCATCGGCGGCAGCATCCCCCGTGCGATCTTCCGCCTCGCCTGGCCGGCAGTCGCCTCTACCCTGATGCACGCCTCCCTCAACACGACCGATGCCTTCTGGGTGGGAAAACTCGGCCCCGCGGCAATGGCCGCAGTCTTCGCGAGCGGGTTCATCATCTGGCTCATCTTTTCCCTTTCCGACATGATCTCCGTGGGACTGACGGCGCTCGTGGCACGGTTTTTCGGCGCCGGGAACAGATCCGAGGCGAACGAGATCGCGCGTCAGGGCATGGCGTTCGGCCTGCTCACAGCATGCGTCCTCGGCGGGGGCGGTCTCATCGCGGCCCAACCCTTGCTCCGCCTGGTCGGCGTCGAGCTCGACGTACAGACCATTGGGGCCGGGTACATGCGCATCGCTCTGGCCGGTATACCGATCTTCTTCGGGCTCTTCCTCATCAACTCCATACTCTCCGGAGCCGGGGACACGCAGACGCCGATGCGCCTCACCCTCACGAGTATTGTGCTCAACATGATTCTCGACCCCCTGCTCATACTGGGGATCGGCCCCTTTCCGCGCCTGGAGGTGAACGGAGCGGCCCTCGCCACGGTGATAGCCGAAGCCGTGGCGTTCGCCATCGGGCTCGCACTCGTCATCCGGGGAAGGTCCGGAATACGACTCACCTACGACAGCCGATTCAGGCTCTCACCGACAACCATCTGGAGGGTTCTCAGGATCGGCATCCCGTCTTCCATCTCCTGGGTTACCTTCAGCCTCGTATATGTCGTGATCACCCGGATCGCCGCCATCTTCGGGACCCCTGCCATCGCCGCCCTCGGCGTCGGCACCAGGCTGGAGTCGTTCTCATATATGACGGCTGGGGGGTTTTCCGTTGCCGCGGCCACCCTCGTGGGGCAGAACCTGGGCGCATCGCAACCAGGACGTGCCGAGCGCGCGACATGGACGACAGCAAGTATCATCTTCGGATTCACGGGCGTTCTGGCACTCGTCTTCCTCCTCATCCCCCACCGCCTCGTCGCCGTCTTCAACTCGGATCCGACTGTAATCCAGATCGGCGCCAGCTACCTCAGAATCATCGCCATCGCCCAGATCCTCCAGGGAACCGGCCAGATCATGAGCGGGGCCTTCCGCGGGGCCGGCGATACCGTGCCGCCGATGGTCTTCACCACCATCACAGCCGTCCTGCGCATACCCACCGCGTATCTGCTGGCTGTCGTCCTCGGCCTCGGTGTCCAGGGCGTCTGGCTCACGATCTCCTTCGCGATGACCGCCCTCGGCCTGCTGTTGATCATCTGGTTCAAACGAGGCAAGTGGAAGGAACACAAGGTGTAGGGAACACGAGCAGGTTCGGTCGAGAGTGAAGGACCTCTCGGTCGTGACGCCAGACTGAAACCGAATCGACTCTTGAGTCGGAACAGATTCCCTGATAGGCCGGGCATGAAGGAGCGCAGAATGTGGGAAGGATGGGCGGGCAATGCCTGGAGCACGAACACATCCTCGATGCGGCCCGGAGCTGACGACAACAGCCTGTAACAGAATGGGCCATCGAAATGGACTGTCGCAATAGAGCAGACTGCCCGCTCCGGCGGTGTCGTGGTGGCTCTCCGAACCCGCGCGGGATCATGTAAGATCCATCAAACTAAGTGGTTCGGAGAGTATGACGTTCATCGGGCCACGTCAGGCACGCGTCTTGCTACAATAGTTCGATGAACTCCGAATGAAGGTGCGCCGAAGAGACCGGCGACCCTGATCGGATCCGGCAACGCCGGCAACAAACATCTCATCGAAATCGAATAGCAGCCCTGACACGCAGGAGGTCTGAGATGCGTTCGCCCAACAACACAAGCATCCTAGTTCTGGGAGTGGCGTTGACGGTGATGGCCTTCTGTGCCAGCTGCGGTCGGGACGACCTGCCGACATCGCCGCCCGCCCCCGCGGCGACGACAGAACCGAGCCTCATCCCTATAGAAGAGCTCCTATTAGAAGACGCCACAGGAGGCGGCCCTTCGGAACCGGGATCGCCCGCGCACGACAAAGCGCACAAGCAGAGTCAGGACGACGACGGCCCGATGAACCCGATTGCGATTGGAGAGCTTCCGGTCATAGGTCCAAACGGAGAACGCCTGGTATTTCCCATTTTCATCGAGAAAAGGATCAATTCCAACAAGGGCGGCGAGGTCGACAACAGGCTGATGAGGGTAGTGATCCCCCCCGGGGCACTGGAGCATCATACAACCATCTCGATATTGAGGGATCCCGACTACGCCATAGCCGACTTCGGCCCTGATGGCACACAGTTCCTGAAAAAGATAGAACTCCGATTCCGTGTCGAACATCTGACTCTCAACGCGATGCTCCCGCACACACTGTGCATCCACTGGTGGGACAAAGATGCCGAGGAATGGAAGAAGCTCGATTCATGGTTCGATTTCAACACTCAGGAAGTCGTCACGGAGATCGACCATTTCTCGCGTTATGCACTATCCGACTAGCCCCGAAGCCGTCCACACCAACCGTCGGAGCCCCTGGTATCAATTGATCCAGGGGCTCCGACGCATTCCCCCAGCGCCCTCCCCGCGCCTGTGGCGACAGACGGTGGTCCAGCCCGTTGCCGGCGTCCCGTCGAGAAGCAGAGAATACGGAGCGCGGCCCTCTCAGGGAGGAATGAATAGCTACTGAACCTGCACCCCAGCGCCGAGAAGGTACGCTTTCAGACTCTCCGCAATACAACAGTCTCCGGACAAGCCGATGTACAGCACGAGCGCCTCTTGTCGAGGCGCTCATGACTATATGCGTTCTGTTCGCTTCCCGGGTTCTCACCGACCTACTGAGGGAGACACATCTCCGCGGACCCCGGAGTCCCTATCCTCGATCAACCGACTAGGGCCCTGTAATGGTGAACAGGAAGCGATCCTGGTCATACAGGTTCGCCGGCGGCGTTCCGATTCTCGCGTAGTATAAGTAGTCCCCGAGCGGGGCCATCGGCGGCACATGGTGCTCGAGATACTGCTGCGCGGTAAATCCTGCCGGGATGGCATACTGGCCCGGGCCGACTACTGTCAACGGCGCTCCTACAGGGGGAATGACTTCCGTGAGCACCCAGAATGTCTCGGGCTGCGCCCAGCGGTTTATGACCGTGTATGTCACCCCGAGCTGCCCACCCTGTGGTACCGCCGCTGCGTCGGGAGTCAGGTAGAGCGTGAGATAATCATCCTGATTGAAGAAGTGTGCCCCCATATCACAGCGTGTGCCGTCGGGATCCAGAGAGTCCGGGTGCCCCGCGTCTATACAGGGCGATTCCCAGAGGAGGCGTACGTCGCGTTTGTCCCAGAGCACGAACATCGGAGGGAGAAAGAAGTTCCCCTCACCCGTCCAGCCGCCCTCCACATCCGAGTAGGTGACAGTAACAGTGCTCCCGCCGGTCTTGTGGATCGAGGGACCCGGAGCACCCTCATTCCCCCAGAAGATCGAATTGATGACTGTGGCTGAAGAGACTGCAGCGCAGAAGATCCCACCGCCCTTGTCGGCTACGTTTCCTGCGATCGTGTTGCGATCCATGACCAGGGACGAGCCCTCAGCGAAGATCCCACCACCATCGTACGCTGTCGTATTCCACCTGATTGTGTTGCCCACCATTACTGAGGAAGAGTTGCGGAATGAGATCCCACCTCCTGCACCGTCCGCCACATTGCAGGTCACGATATTCCCAATGATAGTCGGGGAGGCTCCATCGCACAGGATACCACCCCCGGTGGACAATGGCCATGCGCCGAATACGTGGCCGTTCCGAATCGTGAACCCCTGAATTACCGAGTTGGGGCCTTCCCCGCTGTGGAGGTAGAACCCACGGCACCCGGTGCGACAGGTCCCATCGCAGTCGATGATAGTCACTTCGGGCCCGCACTCCGACATGACCACGATCGCCTTTCCCTCGAAATCGATGTTCACGTTTCCGGGGCCGGTGTACAGACCATACGATACCAGGACGGTGTCGCCATCCGCCGCGGCATCTACTCCGGACTGAATGGTCGGGTAGTCCGCCGGCACGTTCAGAATCGTCGCCGACGCGGCTGCGCTCAACCCAAGTACCAACGCTGCGCTCACAAGAACTGTCACAGATCTCATCGAGCCACCCTCCTTTTGATGCACGTTTAGGTGACGATGTGTGTCTCCCGGCCTACTAGATTCCCCTCCGCACCTCCCTCGCGCGGCTCCCCCAGTAACGCCAAATACACACGGCTACATCCTCGGAGCCCTCACTACTACGCTCCAGGCGTGTAGCCGTTCACCGTCACAACATTCTCTTTACCGGAGCCGACTGCTTTGTCGGCTCCCGGCATACCCCTCACCTCATCCGCCACCGTACAACCACCGCCCTTCCACACCGCTATGTCTAGTATCTCTTTCGGCACATCCCCCGGCCATCGCCGGGAATATGCCGGAGCAACCATTGCTCACCGTTTTGGGAATTATATCATCAATCCTCGGCGGTGTCAAGCGAAAAACTGCATCACAAGCGCCAAAGCACGCTCAACTCGATGTCCCTCCCCCGGGCCCGTATCCCCCGGGCACGTATACCCGGGACCCTCGAACGCCTCACCGTAGGGCGCCCGATGCTCCCGAGTCAACCCAACCGGCGCATGTACCGTCCGCATATCCCCTGACAGCCGAGACCCGCGTATCCGGGAGCCGGGCCCGCTCACGAGCCTTCCGCCTGCCTCCCCATCAGGGCTCCACCACCCTGAACGCAAAACTATCCTCGTCGTACAATGTCGACGGCGGCACCCCGATCCGGGACCGATACCCGTACATAGCCGCTGGCGCAGCCAGGGGCACATTGTGACCGATGTGCTGCTGCACGGTCGTATTCGCTGGCAACATGTACGGGATCGGACCGAGGACATTCCGGGGGTTCCCGTTCGGAAGGGTCGCCTCTGTCAATACCCAGAACGGCTCGGACTGCGCCCACCGGTTGATCGCCGTGTACGTGACTCCCAGGATCCCGCCGGGCGATACCTCGGGCTGATCGGGCGTCAGGTAGAGCGTCAGGTAGTCATCTTGATCGAAGAAGTACGTTCCCATGTCGGTCCGAGTGTCGTCCGGGTCGAGGATACTCGGATCGCCGGCATCGATACAGGGTGATTCCCAGAGCAGACGATAGTCCTGCTCCTCCTCCAGCGCAAACAGAGGATCTTCGTCGATATTCACTCCCAGCCAGTTCACATAGGAGTTGCCGATGAGCCACACTTGATCATCGATATCCGACCAGGCGATGCTTATCACGGTGGCCGAATACATGCCGGAGACGAGCTCTATCCCGTACAGATAGTTGGAGGAGACAATACAGTTCTCTAACGACCCCGACGATTGTTCACCGAAATAGAGGCCGCCCGGAGTGTTCCCGGCAACGGTTACGTGATCCAAGGTAGGCGAGCCCCTGTCGCCCACGAATCCCCCCCGGGAGATCGCTTCATTGTCGGCAATGAGAACATGGCTGAGAATGGGATACGAACCCCAGGAATAGACACCTCCTCCGAAGTCGTCGGCGAAGTTCTCCCGGATAGCCAGGTTCCTCAGAATCGGATCAGCGTAGAACAGGAAAATCCCGCCACCCTCTGACTCAGGCCACGGGGGAAGCGCGTTCCCGTTCGTGATGGTGAATCCTTCGACGACCGTCGCGTTGGTGATGATATCATGAGTCTCAAAGCGAATCACGCTGGCCACATGATTCCCGTCGATAATCGTGCTTTCCCTTCCGTCTCCTATCAGCTTGATCCCGTCCACATCCGGCCAGATAATGTTCTCAATGTACCTTCCCGGCGCGACAAGAACAGTATCTCCGAAGACTGCCACATCGAGGCCAGCCTGAATCGTGGGCTGGTCGCCAGGGACGTGGATCACGGTCGTATTCGCGATCAGGGGAAACAACAACGCCACCGCCAGCAAGCCTAGAGTAGTGACCCGCATGCATTCCTCCTTGGTGTTGGAACTTCTCCCACCGCACTATGGCCCCGTCACCCAGAAGCCGAAGCTGTCCTCATCGTACAGCGTCGACGGCGGCACCCCGATTCGGGACCAATACTCATACATACCCAATGGCGCAGCCAAGGGCACGTCGCGACTAATGTACTGCTGCACGGTCGTATTCCCCGGCAACGTGTACGGGATCGGACCGAGGACATTCCGGGGGTTCCCGTTCGGAAGGGTCGCCTCCGTCAGCACCCAGAACGACTCGGGCTGCGCCCACCGGTTGATCGCCGTGTAGGTCACCCCGAGGATTCCGCCGGGCGATACCTCCGTCTCATGGGGCGCCAGGTAGAGCGTCAAGTAGTCATCCTGATCGAAGAAATGCGCCCCCATGTCGGTCCGAGTGCCGTCCGGGTCAAGAGAGTCAGGATCCCCTGCATCGATGCAGGGCGATTCCCAGAGCAGACGATAGTCTTGCTCTTCCTTCAATACAACCACGGGATCCGCATCGATGTTCCCTTCCAGCCAGTTCACCGCAGAGTAGCCAATCTCCCACACAGGATCGTTTATGTCTGAGTAGGCGATATCCAGATAGGTTGGCTGAAATGAGGTCCCCTGAAGCTGTACCCCATAGAAGGTGTTGAAGGCAACGACGCAGTTTACCAACAGGCCTCCTTGATATGCAGATTCGATATAGAAACCTCCCGGATCGTTTCCTGCAATCGTTACGTGGTCCAGTAGGTGATAGCCCCCACCACCTGAGTATCCGCCCCGTGATAAAGCAGTATTGTTGATGATGGCGACATGGCTCAAGATGGGATTCGATGAGCCCCAGCAATATATGCCTCCGCCGAAGTCGTCAGCGAAATTCTCAGTGACCGTAAGATCCCTGAGAATTGGAGCGGAGGCGAATATGCAGATCCCACCGCCCAGAGACAAGGGCCAGGGTGGCTGTGCATTCCCGTTGGTGATCGTGAATCCTTCGACCACTGTCGAATTTGTGATGATGCTTCCGCTCTTAAAGCGGATGACGCTGGCTACGTTATTGCCATCGATAACCGTGGTCCTCCTCCCGTCTCCAATCAGTTTGATTCCATCAACATCCGGCCAGATGATGTTCTCCACGTACCTTCCCGGCGCCACCAGGACAGTATCTCCGAAGGCAGCTGCATCGAGCCCTGCCTGGATGGTGGGCTGGTCGCCAGGAACGTGAACCACGGTAGCATTGCTGACCAGGGGGCACAGCAATGCCGCCGCCAGCAGGCCTAGAATGGCGACTCGCATGGTATCCTCCCTCTCGTCAATCTAGCCAGAAAAAGAAAAGAACGACCCCTCACCTAGTGACGCTCGGTGTCGCTCTCGAATAACCCACCCTCGAGCTGTTGCGGTGCCGCCTATTCCCGAGGCCACCGGGCGCCCTCTGCCAGTCCTGATTCGAGCAGAAATCTCGCGAATATCATACTCACGTTGAGTGTACCCCCTTTGAGCAAGGGTGTCATGGTCAATGTCGGAACTTGTAAACGCTGTCCACTCGACTGGTTCTTACTGACGAGAAGCTCCCCGGGCAGGACTCGAACCCGGGATCCGGTGGTTAGCTCTTACCAGCCCTGCTCAGTGACTTTCCGATGGGCGGGGCGGTTGACAGGACGGCGCGAATCGGGTAGGCTCTCAAGCCGACGCAAGTACGAACTACGGTCACCGGGCAGCCGAACCACTAACCGCCATCAGCAAGAGGGCGAAATGGATCTCTCTATCGACCTCTGCGGCATCAAGCTTCCCAACCCGACCATTCTGGCTTCAGGCGTCCTCGGGGTGAGCCGATGCTCGCTTGCGCGCGTGGCATCCTGCGGTGCCGGTGCGGTTACGACGAAGTCGATCAGTCTCGAGCCGCGGTCCGGCCATGACAACCCATGCGTCGTGACGTATGAGGCGGGGATGCTCAATGCCATGGGCTATCCCAACCCCGGCGCCGAGGCGGCACGCGAGGAGTTCGCCGCGGTCGACCAGCTGCCCGTGCCGGTGATCGCCAGCGCCGTCGGCACCGAGCCCGAGGAGTTCGCAGCAGTAGCTGAGATACTCACCGCGCTGCCGTTCGCGGCCACTGAGATCCCGGTCTCGTGTCCCCATACCCCCGGGTTCGGGCTGATGGGCGGACATGCCTCGACCGATGCGATCAGAAGGATCACGTCGCTCGTCCGCGACAAGACGAAGCTGCCGCTGTTTGTGAAGCTCCCCGCCGGCGGGCCGGAGGTCGTCGATCTCGCCAAAGCGGCACGCGATGGAGGAGCCGACGGGATCACCGCTGTCAACACGATCGGCCCGGGAATGGTCATCAACATCGAGGCGGCGCGACCGGTGCTCGGATTCAAGAAGGGTGGAGTGAGCGGGCCTGCCCTGCGGCCGGTTGCTGTCCGGTGTGTGTATGACATCTATGAGGCGGTCGACCTGCCGATCATCGGAGTGGGGGGCATCACCACGGGGAGGGATGCGATCGAGATGATGATGGCCGGGGCGCGGGCGGTAGGCATCGGATCAGCGGTGTACTACCGGGGGATGGACGTGTTCAGCGAGGTCTGCCGGGAGATCAGGACGTGGATGGAAGACCACGGCTATGAGAGCCTGACAGAGATAGTGGGAGCAGCTCACCAGTGACGTGATTCGCAGTTGTGCGATTCGCCGAGGAGAGGATGATAGGTCCGAGGATCGAACAGCCACAGCTCCGAGAGATTACCGAGGTGATATCAGAAGCCCCCGGGGTGAAGACCCTGGTCATCCGTCACTCCACAGCGTACAAGCCAGGACAGTTCTTCATGATCTGGCTCCCGGGCGTTGGCGAGAAGCCATTCTCCCTCTCTCACCACTTCGAAGGGGAGGTTGGCATCACGGTTAAGGAACGAGGGCCGTTCACCCACGCTCTCTTCTCCCTCACTCCCGGATCTGCGATCGGGCTGCGCGGCCCGTACGGGAACGGATTCTCCGTCGTGGAGCGCTCACGTCGGGCCTGTGTCGTCGCCGGCGGCATCGGGATCGTGCCCCTCGCTGCGCTCATCGACCGGCTCCAGCAGCCGCTCGTCATCTATGGAGCCCGCTCGCAGGACCTCCTCATTTTCCGCAACCGGTTCCCCGAGGTCTCATTTGCCACTGACGACGGCTCGGAGGGATTTCATGGGTCGGCTGTTGAGGCATTCCGCTCCCTCCTCGACCCGAAGGCGACAGATGTCGTCTATACGTGCGGGCCTGAGCCGATGATGCGCCAGGTTTTCGACATCTGCGAGGCTCACCACCTTCCCTGCCAGGCGGCGCTCGAGCGGTACATCAAGTGCGGCATCGGCATCTGTGGACAGTGCTGCTGCGACGGGTACCTGGTCTGCCGCGACGGACCAGTCTTCTCTTCTTCCCTTCTCCGCCAGCTCTCCGACTTCGGCAGGTCGGCGCGTCTCAGGGATGGACGCGTCACGACGATCGAGGACTATGCCTCCTGGAGAGAAAGCTAGCGATACCTGCCCACGGAAGCAACCCTAACCTCCACATCGCCCCTACTCGCTACAACAGCCCCTGATCGGCAAAACTGAGGTACACGCCGTCGCCCACGATGATGTGGTCGAGCACCTTGATATTCATGATCTCCCCCGCCTTGACCAGCTGACGGGTGATGGCACGGTCTTCCTTCGACGGCGTGGGATCACCGGTGGGATGATTGTGAACCAGTATGACCGAGGCTGCCGACTCCTCGACCGCGGCCTTGAATACCTCCCGCGGATGGACGATGCTCGCCGTCAGGCTCCCCTCGGAGACCGTCTCCTCGCGGATCATCCGGTTCCGGGCATCGAGCAGCAGTATCTTGAACACCTCTTTCCGCAGCCCCCTGAGATACGGGAGGAAGTGCTCCGCCACTTCATTCGATGAGCTGAAGCCCCTTCCTCGACGAAGCCTCCCGCTCTGCATCCGTCTGCCGAGCTCGACTGCAGCCTTGACCTGGGCAGCTTTCGCCGGCCCGATCCCTTTCGTCTTCACCAATCCCGTAGCAGTCATCGTGTCGAGCCCCTTCAGCCCACCCGATCGGCGCAGAAGGTTACGCGCAAGCTCCACCGCGCTGAGTCCCCCGACCGCATCTCCTGTGCGGAGGATGATCGCCAGCAGCTCGCTGTCGGAGAGCGCACCTTCTCCCTTCGTCAGGAGCCGCTCGCGGGGCCTCTCCTCTTCGGGCCATTCCCGGATGTTCCTCCCCCGGATGTTCCTCCTTCGTCCACGCGCTGCCATGGTCCTGTCTCCCTCATCTCACCCGCAGCTCCTGCCACGCGCCCGGCCCCCATATAGAGAGAGAGACCGGGCTCGTGCCCGGTCTCTCGTCGGGATACTACACTCAGCGGCCCCACCTGTCAAGCGATTTCACTGCCAGCTCGATTCCACTGCCAGCTGTCGACGCAACATAGAGGTGCCAGATTGCCGGCACCACGGAAATATCGCGCTTCGCAGCCCCGAGGACA
>LJUI01000187.1 GCA_001303705.1 candidate division TA06 bacterium SM23_40 | reverse complement strand
CATCCCGGCGACTGTCACTATCAGGAGGGGAACTACAAGGCGTTGCGGCGCTACAACCTGCTCAAGCGGATGCTGAAAGATATGGGCATCGAGGAGGAGCGTTTCCGTCTCGAGTGGATCTCTGCGTCGGAAGCCGAGCGATTGAAGTGGGCCGTGGATGACATGGTGGAGAAGCTCAAGGCCTTGGGCCCACTCAATCTCGCGGTCCCGTCTGAGGACTTCGCCGAGGGGGTGAGCGTCGCATGAGTGACAAGCCGAAAGTCGCGTTCTATTGGTGCGCCTCCTGCGGCGGCTGTGAGGAGGCGGTTGTCGATCTCGCGGAGAAGATCCTCGATGTGGTCGCAGCCGTGGACATCGTCTTTTGGCCTGTGGCACTGGACTTCAAGCGCAAGGACGTGGAGGCGATGGAGGACGGGTCGATCCTCGCGACCTTTGTGAATGGCGCGATCCGTACCACTGAGCAGGAGGAGATGGTTGAGCTACTGCGCAGGAAGTCGCAGTTGCTCATCGCGTTCGGCTCCTGCTCGCACCTGGGCGGGATCCCCGGCCTGGCCAATCTGTGGGACCGGCGCAGCGTGTTCGAGACGGTGTATGTGGAATCTCCCAGCACCGAGAATCCGGATCGAGTCTTCCCAGAGACGGAGCATAAGGAGGACGGTTACAGCGTGACCCTGCCCGGCTTCTTCAATACCGTCCGGACCCTCGATCAGGTGGTGGACACGGACTACTACATACCGGGTTGCGCGCCGACACCGAAGATCATCTGGCAGGCGGTGGAGACGCTGCTGAGCGGGGAGCTACCGCCGAAGGGAACCGTGCTGGCCCCCGACTACGCGCTGTGCGAGGAATGCCCGCGCAAAGACACCAAGCCGGAGACCCTCGCGTTGACGGAGTTCAAGCGTCCGCACGAGGTCGTGATCGAAGAGGACAAGTGCCTGCTGGCGCAAGGGTTGCTCTGCATGGGTCCGGCGACGCGCGCCGGCTGCGAGGCTCTGTGTATCAAAGGGAACATGCCTTGCACTGGCTGCTTCGGCCCCACCAGCCGGGTGAAAGATCAAGGCGCCAAGTTTCTCGCCGCCATCACTTCGATGATTGACAGCAACGACGAGGCGAAGATCGCGAGGATCGTGGAGCGGATCCCTGACCCGGTGGGTACCTTCTATCGCTACAGCCTGCCCGCCTCGCTGCTGCGACGGAAGAAATTGGAGACCACATGACGTTCCGGTGAACCGCGGGAGTTGCGGACCGGTGGAGTAGGTGTTGGGCAGGTAAGAGTGGTGCAATGAGACGAATCGCCATCAGGCTGATGTCGAGCTTCCTGCTGATCATCGTGGTCGTCAGCATGATTTTCAGCGTGGTGGGGATTCGGATTATTGAGCACCGCGTCGTGGCCGAGGCCCAGAGCAGAGTCGCAACGGATCTGAACGCTGCTTGGGAGATCTACCTGAACTACCTGAGTCACGTATCGGACGTGATTCGCTTCACGGCACACCGTTTCTATCTGAGAGATGCCATACTGAGCGGAGAGATCGGGCGCGCTGCCGATGAGCTGACCGATCTGTGGGCGAGAGAGAGACTGGACGTCGTCGCGGTAACGGACGGCAGAGGCGTTGTGCTGTTCCGCGCGACCAATCCGCTTGTAGCGGGCGACAGCCAAGCAGATGATGACCTTATCCGAGCCGTGCTTGAGGGAAGGGAACCGGTCGCCGCAACGACCATCGTGTCTGCGGAGGCACTGCAGAAAGACTGCCCCCATGTGGCCGAGCAAGCCTATTGCGAGTTGGTGGAGACGCCCAGGGCGCGGCCCAGAGAGGAAACGGAGCAGACAACGGGCATGATGTTGAAGGCTGCCGCTCCGATCGTCGACTACAACGACAACGTGATTGGCGTTCTCTACGCTGGGCTTCTGCTGAACCGACGCTACGAGATCGTTGACAAGATCAAGGAGACTGTCTTTCAAGGTGCGAAGTACGAGGGCCGAGATATCGGCACGGCCACCATCTTCAACGATGATGTCAGGATCTCGACGAATGTTCTGAATGAAGACGGTACGCGGGCGATCGGGACCCGCGTGGCCGAGGAGGTATACGAGGGTGTTGTGCGGGAAGGCGAACGGTGGATTGGCCGTGCCTATGTGGTGAACAACTGGTACATCAGCGCCTACGAGCCGATCCGGGACATACACGGCCGAATCATCGGCATCCTCTATGTGGGGATCCTGGAGGAACCATACCTGGCACTGAAAAGGCGGACCGTACTTCTCTTCTTGGGCATCGCCCTCGCCGGCGCTCTTCTGGCAATCGCTTTGTCCTACCTGTTCTCGAAGAGACTGTTGGGCCCGATCAGGCAACTCGTGTCGGCATCCTGGCAAGTGGCGCACGGCAATCTCGACGCGAAGGTCGAGGTGCAATCGGACGACGAGCTGGCCGAGCTTGCAGAGGCCTTCAATATCATGGCCTCTGCGTTGAAGGCACGGGATGAGAAGCTCGCGGAGTACACGAAGAAGAGGATCATGGAGTCGGAGCGATTAGCGGTCATCGGGCAGCTCGCCGCGGATGTGGCGCATGAGCTGAACAATCCGCTACAGGGAATCGTCACGTATTCTCATCTGCTCTTGGAGAGGAGGAGTTGCGATGAGTCGATGACCGGGTCGATCGAGAAGCGGCCGCGCAAGCCGCAGAAGAAGCTCTCTGATGTCAATTCGGTGTTGGAGGAATGTGTGTCACTGGTCGAGAACCAGGCGCTGTTTCACAACATCGAGATCGTGAAGAGTTGGAACGGGAACCTGCCGCTGGTCGTGGTCGACCCTTCACAAATGCAGCAGGTCTTCATGAACATGATCATCAATGCCGCCGAGGCAATGGACGGCAGTGGGCGGCTGATAGTGGCGAGTCGATTCGATTCGACAGAACAGGTCATCGAGGTGGAGTTCACAGATACCGGTCATGGGATCAGTGAAGAGAACGTGGAGAGGATCTTCGATCCGTTCTTCACCACCAAGGCAGTCGGGCACGGGACGGGACTGGGTCTGGCGATCAGTTACGGGATCATCAGAGAGCACAAGGGAAGCGTCTCGGTGGAGAGCCAGGTAGGCCACGGAACGACTTTCACTATTCGGCTTCCCGTGGCAGTGGATGAGGAAGCCGAGGAAGGATCGTAGGACAAGTGGAGAACGGGCAGAAGATCTTGATTATCGACGACGAGGAAGTCGTTCTGGATTCGTGCACCGAGATTCTGCAAGGGTCCGACTACGAGATCACCACGGCGACAGACGGGGGTCGGGGGTTGAAGCTGGTGCAAGAATTCCGCCCGGATCTGGTGTTTGTGGACCTGAAAATGCCCGGGATCTCCGGGTTCGAAGTCTTGGAGAAGATCCGTGAGCATGATTCCACCGTTGTCACGATCGTCATCACCGGCTATGCGACCGTGAGTTCCGCCGTCGAGGCCATGAAGAAAGGTGCCTACGACTTTCTTCCCAAACCGTTTACGCCGGACGAGTTCCGCCTGATTACTCGAAGGGGCCTGGAGAAGAGAACACTGGTTCTGGAAACTATGGCGCTGCGAAGGGAGAGAGAGCTGCTGAGGGAGAACTTCGCCGCCATCGTGTCGCATGAGCTCAAGGGTCCTCTGAGCGCGGTACAGCAGAACATGTTCGTCCTGGAGCAGGAGTTGGCAGGCACGGCAAGCGAGGATCAGAAGCGGCGACTGGACCGAATGAAGACCCGCATCAAGGATCTGCTGCAGCTGGTTGACCGGTGGCTGCGCGGGATGTCCGTCGATATCGAAGCAATGAAGGAGAACTACCAGCCTCTTGCGGTCAGTTCGGCGATCGAGAAGGCAGTCGAGAGCGTCCTACCGCAAGCGGTCAGGAAAGACATCGAGATCGTCACATCCGTCGAGGAGTCTGCGGGGCAGGTGATGGGCGACGAGGGGGCTCTCACGGAAGCGCTGGTGAATGTTCTTGGCAACGCGGTCAAGTACTCGCCCACGGAGAGCAAGGTGTCTATTGCGTGGGAACGCAAGGACAACCAGGTAGTGATATCAGTGTCGGACACGGGCGTGGGCATATCGGAGGAAGACCTGCCGTTCATCTTCAATGGTCTGTACAGAGCCAAGTCGGCTGAGGGTGCTGAAAGCGGTCTGGGGGTGGGATTGGCCATCAGCCGGCGCATCATCGAGGCTCATGACGGTTCGATCTCGGTGCAGAGCAAGCTTGGTGAAGGAAGCACGTTTGTGATCACTCTGCCTGCCATCGAGGGCTAAGTTGTGCAAGTAGCTTTCGGTGGACAGGGCCTGCTGGATCGTCCTCCCAAGGGAGGTGGGGGATGAGCGAACGAAAGAGACTGTTGATTGTCGACGATGACCCCGATTTTGTCGAGGGTATCAGGGCCATTCTTGAAGGCGCCGACTACGAAACTGACGTAGCGTACAACCCCAAGGACGGCTTTCAGGCCTTGAAGCGCCGAGCTTACGACCTACTGCTGCTCGACATCATGATGGGCCGAGGTGCCGAAGGCATCATGATGGCCCGCAAGATCCGCAAGGATCCGGAGCTCAAGGAGCTGCCGGTGTTGATCATCACCGGCATTCGGGAACAGATCGCGTTTCTCTTTCCGGGCAAGGGCGTGCATCCCGGGTATGTGCCGGTGGATGAGTTCGTCGAGAAACCGGTCGAGCCGGAACATCTTCTCGAGAGGGTGCGATCCTTACTGGATGCTGCGGCAACGCGGAAGGGAAAGGCTAGCCGTTAGGAGACCGCATGCATACGAAACCTTCGTTTAGCCAGGAGGTCTCCAACCTCCTGTACTCTGCAGAGGGCAAACCGCTCAATTGCTGTGTCCAGTGTGCAACCTGCTCTTCGGCCTGTCCGGCCGTTGACTACATGGACTGCACGCCTCGTCAGCTGATCGCCATGATCAACGCTGATCTCAGGGACGAGGTGCTTGCGAGCAACGCGTTCTGGACCTGCGCGTCGTGTTATGCGTGTTCCGAGCGTTGTCCGAAAGGCATTCGTCCTGCGGACTTGATGTATGCTCTAAAGCGCTACTCGATCTGGAAGAGGCAGTACAAGAGAGGGATGATCGGACCGGAATTCTCGCGGCGCTTTGTCAGGACAATCATTCGTACCGGGAAGTCCTACGAGCCTGGATATGCGACGGCGTTCATTTTCCGCAACGGATTCCTGGGTCTGTTCCGCG
Source organism: candidate division TA06 bacterium SM23_40 (assembly GCA_001303705.1). GTDB lineage: Bacteria > LJUI01 > LJUI01 > SM1-40 > SM1-40 > SM1-40. Next base: position 915 of record LJUI01000187.1, on the reverse strand, counting down.
AGATGAGCATGGGGCTCAAGCTCCTGCGCAAGGGCAGGATGGTGCTCATACCGCCGAAGATCAAGAGGATCAAGAGCTTCCGTCGAATGGTAAACAGGATCATGCCGGTGGAAGGGATCGCATGAAAACGTATGCGTATTACCCGGGTTGCTCGCTAGAAACGATGGCCACGAGCTACCACGTTTCCGCACTGGAGACGGCTCGCAAGCCATCAACTACGCTCTCGAGGAAGACGATCTGCACTACTCGGGTTCCATCGGCGTCTATCACCTCATGGAAGTGTTCGTCAATGATGTGGGTCTGGATGCGATCAAGGAAGCGGTGTCGGTTCCCTTGAAGGGTCTGCGCGTAGCTCCCTATTACGGGTGTCAAATGATGCGTCCGCGGAAAGAGGGTGAAGACGCAGAGGACGTGGAGGGGCCTCGATTCTTCGAGGATCTTCTGTCGGCGATTGGGGCCGATCCGATCAACTACCCGGCGCGGCTCCGCTGCTGCGGCGGGTCTTTGGTTGCCACGAATCGCAAAGCCGCTCTGGGCATGTTACGCGAGCTTCTGCAGAGTGCAATCGACGGCGGCGCTGACGTGATTGCCACGGCATGTCCACTATGTCAGATCAACCTCGAGTGCTATCAGAACCAGGTGAGCCGGGAGTTTCGGAAGAAGTTCGCCGTGCCGATCCTGTATTTCACACAGTTGATGGGACTGGCGTTCGGGATTGATCCCAAACGGCTGAAAATTGGGACGGAACTGGTGCCTGCGACTCCCGTGTTGGACTGTGTGCGGAGAGAGGAAACTGCCTCCGCGGGCAGCCCAAGCTAGGGGTCTTGAACGAGAGGACAGAGCAACAATGGCCAATTCGATGCCCGACGAGAAAGACAGAGCTCGTGGTGCAGCCTGGCGTGAAGGGGCGGAGCG
>LJUI01000080.1 GCA_001303705.1 candidate division TA06 bacterium SM23_40 | reverse complement strand
TGGAGGAGATCGTGGGCGGAAGCGAGTTTCAACTGATGGAGGCATTGGCCGAGACAGTGGCGCGGTCGTTGCTCAAGGAGTTCGATCTACACGACGTCGTCGTCAGGGTGGGAAAGCCGTGGGCCGCGAGGGAGTGTGGTCTCGATGGGGTCGAGGTCGAAGTGCGGCGGAGGCGCGCCGATGTCGGATGAGTCGGATCAGGAGGCTTCAATCGCCTTTATTGGCCTGGGATCGAACATGGGCGATCGCCTCGCCAACCTCGAGGATGGCGTGGTGAGACTGGCCAGGAATCCGAGTGTGTCGCTCATAGGTCGATCGAGGCTGTACGAGACAGAACCTGTGGGAGGGCCTCCGGAGTGCAAGTATCTCAACGCAGTTGTCAGCATTGAGACAGTCCTGAGGCCGACAGAGCTTCTTGCTCTTCTCCGCGACATCGAGCGCGCTCTGGGGAGGCGGCCGCACAGACGGTTCGAGCCGAGGACTCTCGATCTCGACATACTCTTGTATGGGACCATGCTGGTTGAGGAGGATGCACTCGTCATCCCTCATCCTCGAATGTGTGAGCGAGCATTCGTGCTCGTTCCCCTCGCGGAGATCGCTGCGGATTTCGTTCATCCCCGCTGCGGGCTTCCGATCTCGACGCTTCTCGACAGGGTTGAGGGCCGGCAGGGGGTGAGGCTCTATGGGAGTGATCGATGGAAGAACCTCGCTACATAACCGTGGAAGGGGTCATCGGCGTCGGCAAGACGAGTCTGGCGACTAAGCTCTCCGAGCGCCTGGGTGCGCGGCTCGTACTGGAAGATGCGGAGGGGAATCCATTCCTTTCCGATTTCTATCGGGATCAGCGAGGATATGCGTTTCAGACTCAGATATTCTTCCTCCTCGCCAGGCACAGGCAGCAGAGAGAGCTTCGACAGCAGGATCTGTTTGCCAAGAAGATAGTGAGTGACTACTGCTTCTTCAAGGACCGGATTTTCGCATACCTCAATCTCGATGAACATGAGGTACGGTTGTACGACAACCTTCACCAGCACCTGCAGCAGGACATCGTGCATCCTGATCTGGTGGTGTACCTTCAGGCCGAGATCGATCTCATCATCAAGAGGATAAGGGAGCGAGGCCGGACGTTCGAAAGGGATATCTCCCGGGAGTATCTGGAGGGCCTTGCAGAGGCGTACAACAGATTCATGTTTCACTACCGCGAGGCACCGATACTCGTCGTCAGGGTAGACGAGATCGATTTCATCAACAATGAGAATGACTTTGACGATCTGGTGGCTGAAATCTGTCGGCCACATTATGGAATCCGCTACTATGCGCCTATCAGCAAGAGATGAGCGAGGGGCGAGCAGTGGAGATCATACGGGCAATAGGCGCGATGAGGGAGGTGGCCGGGAGAGCGAGAGCAAACGGCCAGAGGATCGGATTTGTGCCCACAATGGGCTGGCTCCACGAAGGACACACAAGCCTCATCGGCCTAGCGAGGGAATGCACTGATCTGGTTGTTGTATCGATTTTCGTCAATCCGACGCAATTCGGCCCTGAGGAGGACTTCGAGCGCTATCCCCGGGACCTCGAGCGAGACGCAGTCCTCGCGCGGGAAGCCGGATGTGACGTACTCTTCGTGCCCGATGGAGGGGAGATGTATCCAGAAGGATACGCCACGTACGTCTATGTGGAGGGATTGAGTGATCTCTTGTGTGGAGAGCGTCGTCCCGGACATTTCCGGGGCGTGGCGACTGTGGTGGCGAAGCTCCTCAATATCGTCCAGCCTCAGTGTGCCGTATTTGGCCAGAAGGATGCCCAGCAGAGCGTCATCATACGCAGGATGGTGAAGGATCTCGACATGGATGTCGAGATCGTGATCGGACCGACCGTACGAGAGAAGAACGGTGTCGCCGTCAGCTCACGTAACATGTATCTCTCGGGTGATGAGCGCGTTCAAGCCTCTGCGCTCTACCGGAGTCTTGTCACGGCAAAGAAGATGATCGAAGCGGGCGAGAGAGACGTCGCGGCCATCGTCGCCGCTATGCGTCAGATGATAGAGAGCCAACCAGCTGCTCGCGTCGACTATATCTCGATTGTCGACTCCGAGACGCTTAAGGAAGTCACGCGTCTCGATGGCGAGGTACTCATTGCACTCGCGGTCTGGTTCGGCAAAGCCAGACTGATCGACAATATGGTCTTTACGATCGAGAACAAGAAAGGGAAGGGCTGATGCAACGCATCATCTGCAAGTCGAAGCTCCATGGTCTGCATGTCACGGGGAAGAACCTGGAATACGAAGGCAGCATTACGATCGACGAAGACCTCCTCCTTGCGTCGGATATTCTCCCGAACGAGATGGTTCAGGTGATCAACCTGAACAGCGGAGTACGGTTCGAAACCTACATCATTAAGGGAGAGCGCGGCTCCGGCGTGGTATATCTCAATGGGGGAGCTGCTCGTCTGGGTGAGGTGGGAGATGAGCTGATCGTGATGTCGAGCGCTCTCATGGATACGGTCGATGCTCGGAACTACACGACGAGGAAGATCATCGTCGGTCCGGACAACAGAGTCAGGGAGTAGCGATGAGTCATCGGGCCGCTCTGATACTGGCTGCCGGGGAGGGGACGCGGTTCAAGTCCACGCTGGCCAAGGTGCTCCATGAGCTCTGCGGCGAACCGATGCTGCTCCACCTTCTTCGCACGGTGGAGCAGATCGATCTCCAGCGCACCGTCGTCGTCATCGGACATCAGGCCGACCGCGTGAGGGATGCGTGTGCAGGTCATCCGGTCGAGTTCGTCGAGCAGGAAGAGCAACTGGGGACGGGACACGCAGTATCGGTCGCCAGGGAGGCGTTGGGCTCCTTCGATGGGGGATTGCTCGTGCTGTACGGGGACGTGCCGCTCCTCCGCATCGGCACGCTCGAACTACTGCTCGACGCGCACAGTCAGACTGGGGCCGCGGCAACGGTGCTGACTGCAGAGGTTGATCACCCGGAGGGCTACGGACGTGTACTGAGGGGTGAAAGCGGTGAGGTGTCGGCCATCGTTGAAGATGCCGACGCGTCCGAAGAAGTGCGTCTGACAAAGGAGATCAACTCGGGCATTTATGTCTTCGACTCTCGTAAGCTCTTCTCGGTGCTCGAGAGGATCCGGCCGGACAACCGCCAGGAGGAATACTACCTGACGGACGCAATCGGTCTATTCGTGGAGGATGGGGAACGAGTTGCCGCCGTCCGCACCGAGGATGCCGCTGAGATATCAGGCATCAACACGCCGGAGCAACTCGCTGAGGCAGAGGCGATTCTGCGATCACGTGTGGGGGCATCCAGGAAATATCGATGAGAGGTCTCGCGGAGCCAGAGCATTCTCCGCCTGACACGAACCCGGATGTCACCGGAACATAACAGACCGTGACGTGATGGGTCGAGTGATGGGAAAGAAGAGCAGAAAGCAGGGAACGGGAAGGCTCATCGTCAGCACGTTCGTGACCGCGATGGTCATGACCCTCCTGGCGATACTCCTCATGTCATTTGCGTTCCGCCAGCTTCCGCGGGTCGGGACGAGACTGCCGGACCCGAAATCGATGCGTGTCGAGGTGTTGAACGGCTCGGGTGAGGATGGAATGGCCCGGAGGGTAGCCGGCATTCTGCGGGGGAGGGGGTTCGATGTCGTCGCGATCGGCAATGCAGAGCGGCCTGACTTCGAGAAGACTGTGGTTGTGGAGCGCCTCTCCCCTGATCTGCTTCACGCGAGGAGACTCGCACGCACAATCGGATGCCCGCGTGTCGTCCAGGATATTGATTCATTACGGTACATCGATGTGACTCTCATTGTGGGCCGGGACTTCCGCGAGTTCTTCGACGAGGAGCCCCATCGCTAGCGGCCCTCCGCTCCGTTTCACTATGGCATTCCGCAGGGGGATCTGTTTGGGAGAAACACCACAGGAGGCAGCAAGACTGGCCGGTACGTTAGCTCTGTCCAAGAAGGCCCAGGATGTCGTTGTCCTCGACCTCCGGAAGCTGTCTCCGCTCGTCGACTTCTTTGTCATTGCGACCGGGGGATCTGACATCCAGGTGCGAGCGATCGCCGATGCGATCGTCGACGGACTCGGCGAGCGAGGCGTCACGGCCTGGCACGTCGAAGGGTACAGGTATGGACGCTGGGTCCTTCTCGATTATGTCGACTTCGTCGTTCACATCTTTCGATCAGATGCACGTGGCTTCTACGCACTCGAGAGACTGTGGGGGGATGCGGCCCGGGAGGAGATCGTTTAGCCCGGTGGTGGAGTGAGCGGCCCGGGGGCGCAGAGGGGAAATCGCTTTCATGGCCGTCAAGACTGCACTGAGAGAGATAGTCTTCGACGCGATCTGTCAACTGGGGATCGCAGCTGAGGATGTGCCGCCGTTCGACATCGACGTCTCCAGGGTGGAAGAGCACGGGGACTTCACGACGAACGTCGCGTTTCTTATTGCCCCCGGACTGGGGTTGACGCCGCGCGAGGCAGCTTCCAGAATAGCGACGTTTGCCACCGGGCGCAATCCGGTCGCGCGGGCGGAGGCGGCCGGGGCTGGATTCGTCAATCTCTTTCTCGATCGTTCGTGGCTCAGTGAGCTGGTGAAGACGATCGACCGCGAAGGTGAGGGCTACGGAGCGTGGGACTTCGGTCGAGGAACGACGGTGTTGCTCGAGTATGTCAGTTCGAACCCCACGGGCCCGCTCACCGTGGGGCACGGGCGCCAGGCTGTGCTCGGGGAGTCGCTCGCTTGCATACTTGAGCGGTGCGGGTACGATGTTACCAGGGAGTACTACTTCAACAACATGGGCGCCCAGATGCGTCTCCTGGCCGAATCCGTGTACTGTCGATATCGTCAAGTGATGGGGGAGGAGGCGGTCTTCCCGGAAGGTGGATACGAAGGAGAGTACATCGTCGACATAGCACGGGAGATCCGGGGGCAGCGGGGCGGTCATCTTACGGATGGCGATCTCGAGCTGTTCAAGAGAGACGCCGAGGCAGCGATATTCCGCAATATCAGGAGCACACTGGCGAGGCTCGGGATCGTCTTCGACGTGTTCTACAACGAGAACTCTCTTCACGACTCGGGGAAGCTTACTGAGGTGCTGAACGAGCTGGCAGGCAAGGACCTGACCTATGAGAAAGATGGTGCGCTCTGGTTCAAGGCTACGGACCTCGGTGAAGAGAACGATCGGGTGGTAGTCAAAGGGACCGGCGAACCGACCTATCTGCTGCCGGATATCGCCTATCACCGGGAGAAATACAACCGCGGATTCAGCACGATGATCGACGTGCTGGGAGCAGATCACCACGGTCAGGTTCCCTACGTGCTTGCCGGTATCAGGGCACTCGATCTCGATGCGGAGCGGGTGAAGGTTCTCCTCCATCAATTCGTGACCCTGGTGAGCGAGGGGAAGCGCATACGGATGTCCACCAGGAAGGCGGCATTCGTCACCCTCGATGAGCTCATAGACGAAGTCGGGGTAGATGCCGTCAAGTTCTTTTTTCTGCTGCGCAAGGCGAGCGCCCATCTGGACTTCGATATCGAGCTGGCGAAAAGGGAATCTGACGAAAACCCCGTCTACTATGTGCAATACGCACATGCGCGCATATCGTCCATCCTACAACATGCGGGGAGAGTCGGCGTGGAGGTAGTGCCTGGATCGAGCGCGGACCTTTCCCTGCTGACCGAGCCCGAGGAGACGATCCTGATCAAATGGATGGCCCGGTTCCCCGACATAGTGAGGAGGAGCGCGGAGACGCTCGAGCCTCACCGGATTCCCTTCTACCTCATGGACCTGGCAGCTCACTTTCACAACTACTATCATCGCCACCGGGTCGTGACGGACGAAGCTCTGCTCACCCAGGCCAGGGTGGTGCTCGTGAAGTGTGTCGCTCAGGTGTTGCGGAACGGGCTTTCGCTCATCGGCGTCAGCGCTCCAGAGTCGATGTGACGCGGCGGGCAAACATTTCTTGACAAGCTGAGGGTAGTGTGGTAGAGTGCCCCGATGGGATCGCGCGGCAGTTCTATCGGTAGTTGGGCGGGAGCGGAGGTACGGTCGGCTATTCCAGAGGAGCGGTGCCCTGATGTCCGACGAACGCATCGAGCTCGATGCAGGGGATATTGAGCGAGCTATCTGCCAGTTGAGCGACGTGGTAGAAGCTCGTGTTGTCGTTGATAACGACGGTGATCTGAAGGAGATACACATCCTCTCCGGAGTCGATCGGCCCCCCAAGCAGATCGTGCGGGATGTCGAATCTGCTCTTCTCACGCAGCTGGGATTGCGCATAAATCACAGGATCGTGAGCGTCGCCCAGGTCGGGCCGAGGGATGGCAAGGTCCGCGCTCTCCCGGGCGTGGGCAGGGTCGAGCTCGGCAATGTCGAGCTCTGGATGTCAGGTCTGATCTGTCGGGTGCAGGTGCGGCTTCTGTTCAATGGGAAGGAGTCTGTCGCCACCACCACGGGGCCGAGCGACGGGGAAACCATCCTGAAGCTGACTGCACATGCCACCGCTGCGGCACTCAAGGGATATCTTACTGAGGAGTGCTGTTTCGTCATCAACGATGTGGCGTCCCTCACCATGGGGAGCCAGAAGGTCGTTGTGGTGCCGCTCACCATCATACTGCCGCGGGCCAGGATGGATCTCGTCGGGGCATCGATCGTACGTCGCGATCCTCATGAGGCATCGGCTTCGGCGACACTCGATGCTGTGAACAGATACATGGGGGTCCTCACAGTCAAATCGAGCGAATGAGCATATCGTAGTTCCGGCAATTCCTCGCGTGAGCAGCGGCGGCCGCCGCGTATGGCCTCACCCGAGGGACTCCTTTTTTTGGCTCCATCCCTGGGAATGGGGAGGATGATCATGAGGGAACTGCGGTACCGGGATGCTGGTGTTGACCGCGATACCGTGCATGCGGCGATGGCCCGCATGAAGGCGGAGATAGCGAAGACATTCGATGATCGAGTCCTCGGAGCCGTCGGCCGCTTCGCCGGTCTGTATCGTGCAGATCTTGGCGACCTCGAGGTTCCTGTTCTCGCCGCCAGCGTCGATGGTGTGGGGACGAAGCTGAGGGTCGCCTTCGCTGCCCGTATTCACAATACCGTGGGGCAGGATCTCGTTCATCACTGCGCGAATGACATCCTTGTCCACGGTGCCCGCCCGCTCTTCTTTCTGGACTATGTGGCGAGCGGGAAGCTGGACGAAGAGACGACGGCGGGCGTACTGAGGGGCTTTGTCACGGGATGTCAGACCGTCGGGTGTGCATTGATCGGCGGCGAGACGGCCGAGATGCCTGGATTCTACCAGGGGAAGGATTACGACCTCGTCGGATTCATAGTGGGCATCGTGGACGGTAGGAAGATCATCGATGGCACTGCTATCCGCAGTGGGCACAAGGTGATCGGGCTCGCCTCCAACGGCCTGCACACCAATGGATACTCGCTCGCCCGGGCGATACTGTTTGAGCGTCAGAGACTCGGTCTTGACGATGTGCCTGAGGGCTGGGACTGCTCGGTGAAGGAGGAACTGCTCAAGATCCATCGCTGGTACGGGGATTCTGTCCTGGGGCTTCTCGACAGGGGGATGGTCAGCGGGATGGCTCACATCACCGGCGGCGGTCTGGTAGAGAACCTCCCCAGGGTTCTCCCCTCGGGTCTGAGCGCGGAGTTGGACACCAATTCATGGGAGACCCCGAAGATCTTCTCCTTTCTCGCGGAGCATGGTCCGGTCGAAAAAGAGGAGATGTTCCGGGTCTTCAATATGGGTATCGGATTTGTGCTCACCGTGGAGCCGGAGAAGGTACCTCTGGTGTGCGCCGAACTTGAGCGGCACGGCGAACGGGCTCAGGTCATCGGACGGATAACCGAAGGGGATGGGCAGGTAGTCCTCCGTTGACCTGCCGAGATCCCGATCCGCAGTCAGGGGCGCTCTCCTCCCCGCGTACAGAACAGGCCATTCACCCCTTGATCTCGCCTATGCCACGGTACCCTGGAGGCGGAGCGCTTCGTCGAGCTGATGGCGTTTGATGTGCCCGGCCTCGAGAAGTATTGCGCCGATTCTCATCTCGACCCCCTGAGAGCGCATTGCCTTCTGCGTCTCAAGGGCCATGGTCAGATCCCCGACCTGGACGGCACCCGTAGAGACCAGGATGTCTCCCAGCAACTTCCTCCTAATCGCCACGATCCTCACCCCCGATCTGGTGCTGTAATAGCGGCACTGTGAGAGATAGTCTCTGAAGCCTGATCCTGTGCCACGAGAGTTGTTGGCTGTATCCTACCATACCAGAGGGGGTTCGTCAAGTAGATGTTTCTTCGGCCTCTATTTCGCCCGGATCCTCGTCCTCGACAGCGCGCCGGGCAAGAGCCGGCCGGTATGCGTTTCCCTTCCGAAAATCTGCAGCCGCCCGACATACCGCCCGGGCCGATAGTTGATGATCAGCATTAACTCGATCATATAAGGCACTGTATTCTTAATAGATATGGATCATCAAATCCGGAGGCATTTCGATATTGACAGGCGGAGAGACTCTGGTTACTATGTGCATGGGCCTTGTCCTCCGTGCATCATGCCATCAATGGAGGAAAGATGGAGCAAGAGCATGCGGGTAGGGTTCTTCTCGTGGACGATGACCCGGCCAGTTGCGAGAGCCTGGGCGGGATCCTCGAAGATGAAGGGTACGAGGTCTCGACGGTCGGCGATGCGGGCAGCGCGATCGAGCTGCTCCACACCCGTGCGTTCGACGTCGTCCTCACCGATCTGAAACTGGAGGGGACCGACGGGCTCGGCCTCCTTGACCACATCGCCCGTACCGATCCTCGGCTACGGGTTATTATCGTTACCGGGTACGCCTCCCTCGGATCAGCGATTCGGGCTGTGCAGAAGGGGGCGTTCGACTACCTTGTGAAGCCTGTTGCGATTCGCGATGTATTGACTGCTGTAGAGCGTGCAGTGGAGGTGAGGCGTGCCGAGGCCCGGGAGAAGGAGCTACTCGGCGCTCTTGAGACCAGGAACGTTGAGCTGGCGGAGAAGCTCACCGATCTCGATGCCCTGCACCGGGCCGGCGCGGCCCTGATATCTACACTCGATGTCGACCGCCTCCTGGCGAACGTCGTCGACCTTGCAGCGAGCGTGGTATCAGCACGGATGGGGTCAGTGATGCTGCTCGATGAGCCTGGCGAGAGACTGATGATCCGGGCCGCCGTCGGACTCGATGATGAGACGGTGCGGGAGACGATAGTGCGCCCTGGTGAGGGGATTGCGGGGTATGTAGCGGATGCGAACACGCCCCTGCTGATTGAGGATGTGGAGACTGATGCACGATTCGGGCGGAAGAATCGACCTCGGTATGAGACTCGGTCTCTCATGTCCGTACCCCTCCGGGTTGGGGATCGCGTGCTCGGCGTCCTCAACATGTCGGACAAGGTTTCCGGGGGTTCGTTCACACAAGACGATCTGAGGATGCTGACGACCTTCGCCGCTCAGGCGGCCATGGCTGTGGAGCGTGCGGAACTCTTCGCCGCCATGAATCGGAGGTTGACCGAGCTCTCGGCGCTGTACCAGATCGCGTGCGCCATCGGGTCGGTCGATACGCTGGAGAAGACGATCGACATCATTGTGGCCGGCCTGGAACAAATTGCTCCCGTGGAGCAGTGCATGTGGCTGGCCTGGGATGAGGAGACGGATCGATTGGAGACCGAGTTTGCGCGCGGTGTCTCGCAGCGTTCGCTGCGCCAGATTGAAGGTCTGACGCTGGAGATGGAGGACCGGGGCGATCTCGGCGCTAACTGCTGGGAGGAGATGGGGTGCACTTCGAACAGGCGGGAGCACTGCCCCGCGTTCAGGCTCCGGCTGGGCCGGGCCTGTTGGCTTGTTGCACGACCGAGGTGGATCGGTGCCGTCCCCGCCGAGGGTGTGGGGTGCGTCAAGGATTGTTCCTGTTGTGAATTCTTCAACAGGATGCGGGGCGGATCGGCTCGTTCGCCCGTCACGCTCAAGGTGGAGCATCTGTTGCAGGAAGCGGCAGGGGAAGATCCCGGGCTGCGATCATTTGTGGCCGCACCCGTAGTGGTACAGGGTCGGCTGCGTGGGATCTTCTGGGTGGGAAGTTCGGATCCGCGGGCATTCTCCGACGAAAACCGTCAGCTCCTCTCGATCGTGGCCTCCCAGGCCGTATCGCTGTACGAGCAATCGAGTGAGATCTCGAAGGCCCGTCAGCTGGCAACAATGGGAGAGATGGTCTCCGAGATTGCCCACGATCTCCGGCACCCGATGACGATCATGAAGAACTACCTCCGTCTCCTTGAGAGGGAGTGGCATATCGAAGGGCGTCGTGAGGAGTCTCTGCGGATCCTTTCGGACGAGGTGGTGAGACTGAACGGCCTCGTCGACGAGCTACTGCAATATGCCAAGCCACATCGTTATGCAATGCACCGCGGCGACGTACGGGCCGCCGTCGAGCAGGCACTCTCTCTGGTGGCAGATGAACTGGAGGAGCGGAAGATCCTCGTGCACAGGGATTTCCGAGAGGATCTCCACATGGTGATGATGAATGAGGCGCAGATCGTCGGAGTGCTGCTCAATATCATCATCAACGCAATTCAGGCGATGCCGGACGGCGGCGAACTGATTGCGTACGCTGGCAGAGCGAGCGCCGACGACATCACCGCTTCCAGGCGGGATGAGGCGGCCACCGTCTGGACGGTACAGGAGGGTTTCGACGCTGCAACAGCAAGTGCAGCGCCGGTCGGGCAGCGGGTGCGGAGTGAAGCGATGACCGGCAGCTATGTGCGCATCGATATCTGCGACACCGGCGTCGGCATTCCCTCCAAAGACATCTCCAAGATATTCACCCCATTCTACACCACGAAAGAGTGCGGCACTGGTCTTGGGCTGGCTGGGGCGGATCGGGTCCTCAAGACTCACGGCGGGTTCGCCCGGGTGGAGAGCTCCGTGGGAGTGGGGACGACCGTGTCGGTCTTCCTTCCGGTGGCCACTGATCGAGGCTAGCAAGGCGGGGCGCGAGTGCGCCCTATGAAAGTGGGACACATCGCCCCGCCGTCGTGCCACTGGATCGAGGGTGGTCACATCCGACTGCCGCTTGAAGGATGACGAGCGGGT
>LJUI01000079.1 GCA_001303705.1 candidate division TA06 bacterium SM23_40 | reverse complement strand
GTCGTGTCCGAAGGCGGGGGCAGGGGCCCGATCGTATCACCGCTATCAGGTGTCACGGGCGTAAACACCACCCAGGCCTGATCCTGCGCCGACGCCCCGAAGGCACAACTGACGAGCCCACCGGAGGAACTTTCGTCGCTCATGAGAACGGTTGTCGCAGTCCCTGTCGAATCCGTGGTAGCGACACCAGGAGTCACCGATCCCCCGATCGTGGCGAAATCGAGGAGAGCGTCCTCAATGGGGCTTCCATCTCCGGTGAGGACCGCCGAAATCGTCGAGGTGCTCGTACCGTCACCATCGATCGTGTCAGGATCCGCAGCGAGGGCGAGCACGTACTGCGTACCACTGCTGGGGGAAGAGGGAGTCGCCTCTTCTTCCTGACTGCACTGGACAGAAAGCAGACCGACAGCCGCGATCGCCACGAGCTTCATCAGCGTCCGCCGGTCTCTTCTCGAGACTCTCTTCATCGTGTCCCCTTTCTTTCGTTCGAGTGGAAAGCAGAGCGCACCGACGAAATGAAAAGCTAACGAACGATGAAGCGAGTCCACCCTCTTTTGGCGACAACTGCGAAAGGAATTGATGAGTAGGAACCGAATCGCCAATCCTCGATAGAGGATTTATGTTTGGTCAAGCCTCACGGCTTATTAGTACCGGTCGGCTCAATCCCTTGCAGGACTTACACCTCCGGCCTATCAACCTCGTAATCTACGAGGAGCCTTCAGTCCCGATTGCTCGGGAGGGATATCTTATCTTGGGGTGGGCTTCCCACTTAGATGCTTTCAGCGGTTATCCCTTCCGGACATAGCTACCCAGCGATGCAGCTGGCGCCACAACTGGTACACCAGAGGTCCGTCCGTCCCGGTCCTCTCGTACTAAGGACAGCTCCCCTCAAATATCCTGCGCCCGCGATGGATAGGGACCGAACTGTCTCACGACGTTCTAAACCCAGCTCACGTACCGCTTTAATGGGCGAACAGACCAACCCTTGGGACCTCCTCCAGCCCCAGGATGCGATGAGCCGACATCGAGGTGCCAAACCGGTCCGTCGATGTGAACTCTTGGGACCGATTAGCCTGTTATCCCCGGAGTACCTTTTATCCGTTGAGCGACGGCCTTTCCACACAGAACCGCCGGATCACTAAGCCCTGGTTTCCCACCTGCTCGGCTTGTTGGCCTCGCAGTCAAGCTCCCTTCTGCCTTTACACTCGATGCGCGATTACCGGCCGCGCTGAGGGAACCTTTGGGCGCCTCCGTTACCTTTTGGGAGGCGACCGCCCCAGTCAAACTGCCCACCTGACATTGTCCCATGCCCGGATTCACGGACAGTGGTTAGAACCTCAACACAACAAGGGTGGTATTCCAAGGGCGACTCCATCCCGACTGGCGTCGGAACTTCGCTGTCTCCCACCTATCCTACACATGCTATGCCAAAATCCAGTATCAAGTTGCAGTAAAGGTTCACGGGGTCTTTCTGTCCAGTCGCGGGTAGGCGGCATCTTCACCACCACTACAATTTCGCCGAGTCCCTCGTTGAGACAGTGCCCAAGTCGTTGCACCATTCGTGCAGGTCGGAACTTACCCGACAAGGAATTTCGCTACCTTAGGACCGTTATAGTTACGGCCGCCGTTTACCGGGGCTTCGGTTCAAAGCTTCGGTTCGTGTTGCCACTCACCTAACTCATTCCCTTAACCTTCCGGCACCGGGCAGGTGTCAGTCCCTATACCTCGTCTTGCGACTTAGCAGAGACCTGTGTTTTTAGTAAACAGTCGCCCAGGCCGATTCTCTGCGGCCCCGCCGAGCTTCAGCTGCAAGAGCTTACACCAAGCAGGGCACCCCTTCTTCCGAAGTTACGGGGTCATTTTGCCGAGTTCCTTAACGAGGGTTCTCTCGAGCACCTGAGGATTCTCTCCTCGCCTACCTGTGTCGGTTTACGGTACGGTCACCCAAGATACTCGCATAGAGGTTTTTCTTGGCAGTCTGGTAACGACCAGTTTGTGCCCTAACGGGCTCCCCATCGCCTCTCGGAGTTAGCGCCCCGGCGGATTTGCCTGCCAGGACCTCCTACGGGCTTGGACTCCGTATTCCAGCACGGAGCTGGCCACCCCTTCTGCGTCACCCCATAGCTGGTAGCGCATCTCAGGTGGTACAGGAATGTTGACCTGTTTCCCATCGCCTACGCCTCTCGGCCTCGGCTTAGGGGCCGACTGACCCTGAGCGGATTAGCCTTCCTCAGGAAACCTTAGGCTTTCGGTGAATAGGTTTCTCGCCTATTTTGTCGCTACTCATGCCGGCATTCTCACTTCCATCCAGTCCAGCCCGCCTCGCGACGAACCTTCAACCTCAGATGGAACGCTCCCCTACCAACAGCGTGATGACAAGTCATCGCACCGTTCCGTAGCTTCGGTGACAGACTTGAGTCCCGATTATTTTCGGCGCGGGACCACTTGACCAGTGAGCTGTTACGCACTCTTTCAATGATGGCTGCTTCTAAGCCAACATCCTGGTTGTCTGGGCAATCCCACATCCTTTGTCACTTAGCCTGTTCTTAGGGACCTTAGCTGACGGTCTGGGTTGTTTCCCTTTTGGCCACGGAGCTTATCCCTCGTGGCCTGACTCCTGGAATCTCAAGTGACGGCATTCGGAGTTTGAATGGGGTCGGTAGTCTCATAGACCCCTTACCCAGTCAGTGCTCTACCTCCGCCACTAAACTTCCAAGGCTAGCCCCAAAGCTATTTCGGGGAGAACCAGCTATCTCCGAGTTTGATTAGCCTTTCACTCCGACCCACAGCTCATCCGAGAGTTTTTCAACACTCACCGGTTCGGGCTTCCGCGCGCTGTTACACGCGTTTCACCCTGGCCATGGGTAGATCACTCGGTTTCGGGTCTACTCCACGCAACTAAGTCGCCCGGTTAGGACTCGCTTTCGCTACGGCTCCTCCCCAGAAGGGATTAACCTCGCTACGTAGAAGTAACTCGCCGGCTCATTATGCAAAAGGCACGCGGTCACCCCTTGCCCGATCCGAAGATCACGGCAAGGATAGCTCCCACTGATTGTAGGCGCATGGTTTCAGGTTCTGTTTCACTCCCCGCCAGGGGTTCTTTTCACCTTTCCCTCACGGTACTGGTTCACTATCGGTCGCCAGAGAGTATTTAGCCTTAGCCCGTGGTCGGGCCGGATTCCCACAGGATTTCCCGTGTCCCGTGGTACTTGGGTATTCGCTCCAAGGAGGCTATCACCCTTTCGCCTACTGGACTATCACCATCTATGGTTAGTCTTTCCAGACTATTCGACTAGGGCATAGCTTTGTAACTCCTCGACCCCGTTCGCGCTAGAGTCCAAGCAAGACCCACTACCCCGACCGCACAACGCGCGCGAGCTTTAACGTACGGTCCGGTTTGGGCAGTCTTCCCGTTTCGCTCGCCGCTACTCAGGGAATCACGTTCGCTTTCTTTTCCTGCAGGTACTGAGATGTTTCAGTTCCCCGCGTTCGCCTCGTCTCGACAATACATCGAAACGATATCCCGACATTACTCGGGATGGGTTGCCCCATTCGGGAATCTCCGGATCTATGGTTGTGTGCACCTCACCGGAGCTTATCGCAGCTTACCACGCCCTTCATCGCCTTCTGGCGCCAAGGCATCCCCCATACGCCCTTAGTAGCTTGACCAAACTCGGCGATTCCAGCCGTCGGGACCCGCAGAAAGACGTAACAGCCCTCTGCGACACCCGAACGGCCGAAGATGCCTACCCATCAATTCCTATGCAGTTGTCAAAGATCGTAATGTCCGGTACACTATAACGCTGGCCTAAATCCGTGTCAAGGAAAAAATAACACGTAACAGCAGAATCTGCCTCCTCCCGGGGCTCCGTCCCAGGACCCCTTACTGCCGTCTCCGGCGGACACGACAGAACGACATTTCTGGTGGAGATGAGCGGATTCGAACCGCCGACCCCCGCCTTGCAAGGGCGGTGCTCTCCCAGCTGAGCTACATCCCCACCCGGTCTGCACACTCAAGACAATGCCGTCGCCCCACTCAGCTCATGGCTGATCCCGCCGAAGAGCGGCCGCGCTGCAACCGGCCCTCCCTCCAAAAGCGGGCCGGGGCCGGGACTCACTCGAGCCCCGGGCCAACCGGCGTCCGGGCCCGAAGCCCGCGGCGACCAGTACCTCGAGCAGAGACAGAGCCAGCCGATGCACCCTGCCCGGGCTCAAGACAACCGCTACGGCCCCCCGAGATGAGGGCGAGGCGGCGCCCGGATCGTAGAAACCTGCCTGCGCACTGTCAAGCCCAAAAATCGACGACGCCGTCTCCTGGGTGGCGGCCTCACCCCTGTGCAGCAGGCACCGAGCGACGTGACGTCCCGAAAGGGCTGGGCAGCCGTAGTACGGCTGCCCAGCCTTTACCATCTTCGAATAGTCCAGCGGCTATACCAGTGCTGAGCGAATCTCGCCTAGAACAGGCCGCTGAAGTTGTATGTGGCACTCATCATCACGAACGGCTGATTGCCGCCGCCGTCAGCGTTGGCGCCGCCGATGAAGTACGGACCTTCGTAGATGAAGTTGTCGTTCACCTGGGCATCGAACTGGAAGTCACCCCACCTGATCCCAACGCCGCCGGTGAGGTTGAACGGAGCGTCGGCTCCGGTCTCTTCCACCTCATCGGGCGGCCCGACCGCATAGGTGCTCTTGTCCGTCCACCACTGGTGCTGCTTGTGAGCGCCCACGCGGCCGACGAGCCAGTCCCATACCGTCGTCTCTGCGGCGATGATCACGCCGGGGACATCAAGGGCACTCCACTCCATCTTGTTGCCGGCGGGATCCTCCCACGTCTGGCTCATCATTCCGCCGTGAAGCCCGAGGACAACCGTCGTCTCGTCGAACAGCGCCCATTCGAGAGCCACTCCACCCGAGAAGTCCATGGCGCTCAGGTCATAGGTCTCACTGGTCGCACCGGTCAGCTTCTCGTTGTACCCCATGTCGACCATGTGGAACATGACGACAGGAACTAAGGTGGCGTAGTCGTTCATCATCCAGCGGAGGCGTGCGTTGCCGCCGAAGCCCATGCCGCCGTCGTTCTCGAACGTGTACTCGCCAGCCTCAGCTGACCAGGAGTTCATCGCGAATTCGCCGCCGATGTCCAGATCCATCTCATCGCTGAGGCCGACCGTGGCACTGGCGGCTCCGCCGATGATCATGCTGGACTGATCCCAGTCCGCGGCGCCGTCCGTGTCCTGCTTGCTGGCATCACCAGCCCACTCGAGCCTGGCGCCGATCGCGACACCATCTAGTCCCATGCCCCAGAAGAAGTCGACCCGCTCATCCGGGACCAGGATGGGAACATAGTCCGGATCTCCGAAGTTCTGGAGCCCCTGAAGGGTGGCGTACCAACCATAGGTCGCGGGCTGCCGGTTCACTCCAATACCGAAGACACCGTACGTCATCTCCTCGTCGGGGGCGAAGAATCCGGTCACATACTGTCCACTGTGGTCGGCGGGCACGGGGTAGTCGCAGAGCTCTGCGATCACCTCGTTGCCGTACCCGACCACCCGCGACGGCCATGGGTAGACGTTGGTGTCATCCAGCAAGAAAGCACCAGATTGCCCTAACGTGAAGACGCGAGTTTCTGTAGCCATTGCCACGGAAGCGGCAAGCGCTACCGTCACCACTACCAACAGACTCTTCTTCACCGTCTTTCCTCCTTGTGAGAGTGAGGATGGTCGCTAGCTGACTCCAGTCCAGTCCTCTCGTTCTCCTTCTGATCGGAGTCGACCGCGACCGCAACCGTGGTCAAGCCAGCCCTTCCTCAGACCAACTCCGAAGGCTGCCTACGAAAAGCGGCAGTGACAATCCACCGAGACGTCCATGCTGAGAGGAGAACTATGTAGCCCCTCTCCACCCGTCCCCAACCTGTGATCAGTCACTGCCGAGTTTGGTGGGCCTAACTGGAGTCGAACCAGTGACCTCACGCTTATCAGGCGTGCGCTCTAGCCAACTGAGCTATAGGCCCACAAAAGAATGGTGTCGAAGCTCGCCCGACGAAGTTCTTGCCGACAGACGACGACCTGACTCTCCGTGACACGAGAACGCATGCAGTTGTCCACTCCTCCCTTCTGTGCTGCCGCATCCATTCGTGCCAGATTCGATCGGGCGACGCTCCATGCGACACCCATCACGTCGAGAACCTCGATCGCACTTGCTTCCCCCTATAGGGAAGCCCCGACAGATCACAAGAACCATCCGGGCTGTGCGCTAAACTTCCCCACTAGAAACCTATAGTCACTCTATAGCGAATCGCCGACCCCGGCCGTGGAACGCGGGATCCCAACCACCCAAACAGAGCCGAGATGTCCGCCCCCTGACCAGTTCCAGCGAGGTACAAATAAAACCGGAGCGTACACCACCCACTCGATACCTCAAGGTCTGGTTTACACCTTAGAAAGGAGGTGATCCAGCCACACGTTCCCGTACGGCTACCTTGTTATGACTTCGCCCCAGTTACTGGCCCTACCTTCGGCGCCTCCCTCCCTTGCGGGTTAGGCGAGCGACTTCGGGTATTGCCAGCTTCCATGGCGTGACAGGCGGTGTGTACAAGGCCCGGGAACGTATTCACCGCGGCATGCTGATCCGCGATTACTAGCGATTCCGACTTCATGCAGTCGAGTTGCAGACTGCAATCCGAACTGAGGCCTGCTTTTAGGGATTGGCTTCACCTCGCGGTGTCGCAACCCGCTGTACAGGCCATTGTAGGACGTGTGTAGCCCTGGACATAAAGGCCATGATGACTTGACGTCGTCCTCACCTTCCTCCGGTTTATCACCGGCAGTCTCCCTAGAGTGCCCAACACCCGAAGGCTTGCTGGCAACTAGGGACAAGGGTTGCGCTCGTTGCGGGACTTAACCCAACACCTCACGGCACGAGCTGACGACAGCCATGCAACACCTGCGCAGGCTCCCCTTGCGGGGTCGTTCCCCTTTCGGTTCACTACCACCTACAAGTCAAGCCCAGGTAAGGTTCTTCGCGTTGCGTCGAATTGAACCACATCCTCCACCGCTTGTGCGGGCCCCCGTCAATTCCTTTGAGTTTCAGCCTTGCGACCGTACTCCCCAGGCGGGGCACTTAATGCGTTAGCTTCGGCACGGAACCTCAAAAGATCCCACACCTAGTGCCCATCGTTTACGGCTGGGACTACCAGGGTATCTAATCCTGTTCGCTCCCCCAGCTTTCGCGCATCAGCGTCAGCAATAGTCCAGAGAGCCGCCTTCGCCACTGGTGTTCCTTCCGATCTCTACGCATTCCACCGCTACACCGGAAATTCCGCTCTCCTCTCCTATGCTCTAGCCAAACAGTATCGAATGCATGCTGCTCGTTAAGCAAGCAGGTTTCACACCCGACTTGAATGGCCGCCTACGCGCCCTTTACGCCCAGTAATTCCGGACAACGCTCGCTCCCTCCGTATTACCGCGGCTGCTGGCACGGAGTTAGCCGGAGCTTCCTCTGAGAGTACCGTCATCCTGACCGGGTATTAGCCGGTCAAGACATCGTCCCCTCTGACAGGAGTTTACAACCCGAAGGCCTTCATCCTCCACGCGGCGTCGCTGCGTCAGGCTTTCGCCCATTGCGCAAATTTCTAGCCTGCTGCCTCCCGTAGGAGTCTGGGCCGTATCTCAGTCCCAGTGTGGCCGATCACCCTCTCAGGCCGGCTACCCATCGTAGCCTTGGTAGGCTTTCACCCTACCAACAAGCTAATGGGACGCGGGCTCCTCTTCGAGCGGTAGCTTCCATGGAGAGGCCACCTTTCGTCCCGCGATCATGCGATCCCGGGACCGTACGCGGTATTAGCTCCTCTTTCGAAGAGTTGTCCCCCTCTCGAAGGCAGATTGCCCACGCGTTACTCACCCATCCGCCACTCTCTCTGGGGAAGTATTACTACCTCCCCAGGATCGTACGACTTGCATGGCTAAGACACGCCGCAAGCGTTAGTCCTGAGCCAGGATCAAACCCTCCGTTAGATACGTCACTCACAAAGGGTGTTACGCAAGGCATCGCGTTAAGGCGGTGTACGCTCTTCGGTTTTCAAAGATCGGACTCTTCGTCTGTGCAAATATACCAGCCCCACAACCGTCTGTCAAGATTTTTTTTTGTTTTTTTGGCCAGCTGCGGCGTGCACCGAATTCCCTGTCGGCAACGAAGGTCGGGGCAGCGGCCTCCCCCGATGCGGGTCAATCCATCTCTCTAGCTCCCCCGCACTCTGAGAAATCGGCGCTTGCCCGCCTTGAGGAGCCGTTCCTCGGCCACATCGACCTCCTGTTCAGGGTCTTCCACCTTCGTCCCGTCGATCTGCACCCCTCCCCCCTGGATCAGACGCCTGGCCTCGCCTTTCGAAACAGCTAGCCCGGCGTCCACGAGAAGCTGGACGATCCAGATCCGCGTGCCCTCCACTGTGAACAGAGGCACCTCATCCGGCGCCCCCTTCTCCCGGAAGACGCGATCGAATTCGACCGCTGCCGCCTGCGCTTCCTCACGCGAGGAATACGACTCGACGACCCGGCGTGCAAGCCGACTCTTGACATCTCTGGGATTAGTGGTTCCATCCTCGAGAGCGCGCCTATACTCCTCCAACACATCCGGCCCGGCCCCCAGCGCCACGTGCACATAGGTGAGGATCAGTTCATCGGGGATCGACATGAGCTTTCCGTACATCTCGCGCGGGGATTCCGTGATGCCGATGTAGTTGCCGGCACTCTTCGACATCTTCTCCACACCATCAGTCCCCACCAAGAGCGGCATGGTGACCACTACCTGAGGTTCCTGTCCGTATTCTCGCTGAATCGTCCTTCCGATAAGCATGTTGAACTTCTGGTCGGTGCCGCCGAGTTCAACGTCTGCCTGCGTCATCACCGAGTCGTAGGCCACGAGCAGCGGATAGAGAAGCTCATGGATCCCGATCGGCTGCTCGTTCGCATATCGCAGGGCGAAGTCATCCCGTTCCAGAAGCCGCGCAACGGTGTAGCGTGCACCGAGCCGAATCATGTCCGCCAGAGCAAGGGCACCGAGCCAGTCGTTGTTGTACACGACCTCAGTCCGTTCGGGATCGAGCAGTTTGTACACCTGGTCCATATAGGTGCGCGCATTGACCTCGACCTCCTCGGCAGAGAGCGGTCTCCTCGTCTCGGAGCGGCCGCTGGGATCGCCAATGCGTGCCGTGAAATCGCCGATGACGAAGATGATGCGATGGCCCAGCTCCTGAAAATCGCGAAGCTTCCGAAAGCAGACCGCATGTCCCAGGTGCAGGTCCGGCGCCGACGGATCTGCACCGTACTTCACCCGCAGGGGAGTACCGGCTGAGAGAGCGCGCTCGAGCTTCAGCGCCATCTCTTCCTCCGGAATGATCTCCTCAGCTCCCGCCGTAATGATCTCGAGTTGCTCAGCCGCGCTCACGTTCACAACTCGACCCCCTTTCGTCTCTCTGCACTCTGCACCCCTTCCCGACTCCGAGACAGTCATTTCGCGCCGGTACCCCGGCTTTTGCATCCCTCGCTCCCGTCTCCTCGATGCCGGCACCGTCGCCCGGAGAACCAGTTTTGCCCTTGACCTCTGGCCAAGCGACCGATATTATTGGAGAAGAGCCGTATGGAGGAATCTTCCGCTATGCCCTTGCCAACACCACAGGAGAGGCCTCATCGAGAAGGCCGGAACCGCCGGCTCGGCGCAGTACTCGGGCCGATCCTCATATTCTGCTTCTTCGCCGCCTCCGGATTCCTCGTCGGCTCCGTCAGGTGGCTCCAGCACGACCTCCCTCCCCCTTCTGCACTGCGCGAGTTCCGCACGCCCCTCGTGACGCGGGTGTACGATGCGAATGGTGAGCTCATCACCGAATTCTTTGTGGAGAAACGCGTCCCCGTCCCTCTCTCGTCGGTCTCCCCCGACTTCGTCGACGCCATCCTCGCCGTCGAAGATCGCCGCTTCAAGCAACACTGGGGCATCGATCTCTCGGGCGTCATCCGCGCTACGCTCAGGGATCTGAGGGCGCGTAGACGGGCCGAGGGAGGTAGCACCATCACCCAGCAGCTCGCCCGTAATGTCTTCCTCACGCCGGAGAAGACGTGGCCGCGCAAGCTCAAGGAAGCCCTCCTCGCCCTGCGGATCGAACGCCTTTACTCCAAGGATGAGATCCTCGAGCTATACCTCAACCAGATCTGCTTCGGCCATGGCGCATACGGCGTAGAGGCCGCATCTCAGCTCTTCTTCGGCAAGCATGCCGACGAACTGACCCTGGCGGAATCGGCACTGCTCGCCGGCATTCCCCGCCGGCCGGCCAGGTACTCTCCGTTCGACCACCCCGATGCGGCACTCGCAAGGCGCGATGTCGTCCTCAAGGCCATGGTAGAGACGGGTTGCCTCGCCGCCGACGAGGCCGAGGCCGCCGCGCACGAACAACTCACGGTCAGAGCGCCCGAGAGGGCCCCCAACGAGGCACCATATTTTATTGAAGAGATCCGCAGGCAGATCGAGGGCCGTTACGGTCCGGATTTCATCTATCACGAAGGAGTATCGATCCATACTACACTCGACCTCAATCTCCAGCGGATCGCCAACCGCGTCCTCGAGCAGGGCCTGGTCACGCTCGAGGCGATCTATGATCTCGAAGAGGCGCGCGACACGGAGACCGATTCCCTGCGCTCGGGTCCGCCCACCTACCTCCAGGGAGCGCTGGTTTGCATCGATCCCAGAACCGGCGCAGTTCGGGCCATGGTCGGCGGACGAGATTTCCAGGCGAGTCAGTTCAACCGGGCCACCCAGGCCCGTCGGCAACCGGGGTCGGCGTTCAAGCCTTTTGTCTATACCGCTGCGATCGACAACGGCTTCACTCCGGCAGATATGATACTCGACTCGCCGATCGTTGTCGAGACCCCTGAGGATATTTGGCGGCCGGCAAATTATGATGAGAGGTTTCTCGGCCCCACGGACATCCGGACCGGCCTTGCTCTCTCGAGGAATCTCATGGCGGTCCGGCTTCTGCGTCAGGTAGGGACCCGGACAGTCATCTCGTATGCCCGGCGCATGGGGATCAAGAGCCCGCTCGAAGACGTCCTCTCTCTCGCTCTCGGAAGCTGCGGGGTCAATCTCATCGAGATCACTTCGGCCTATGGCGTGTTCGCCAACGGAGGTGTCCGGGCAGAGCCCTTCCTCATTTCGCAGATCCACGACCAGGATGGAACCCCGATCTTCGGGGCGCAGCCGTGGGAGGAGGTG
>LJUI01000078.1 GCA_001303705.1 candidate division TA06 bacterium SM23_40 | reverse complement strand
ACGACGATCTCAGGAGACTCATCTCACAGAACTATCCCATCCTCATCCTGAGCTGGTATGACGTCAATCACTACAGCGGGCACTTCAGGGTGATAAAAGGGTACGATGACGACCTTGACGTCTTCATCGTGCACGACCCATGGTACAGCGGGCTGTACCACGGTCCGGACGTGCACTTCAACCAGGCGCTTCTGGTCGATGATCTGTGGACCCAGTGGAGCCGTTGGGGACTACTGTCGACTCCGTGGCAGGTCGATGTCCATTCGTCCTGGGGCGGGGAGCTCCCCGATACGTTTGAGGTCTGCGTGCGGCTGACATACCCGGGGCCGCATCCGTATGAAGGGCAGGATCTCGCCGACAGTTGCCAGGTGATGGTGAGCGTGGCGAATCCGTTCTCGTTCCTGGACGGGAGTACGGAGAAGACGTTCGACCTGGGAAATGATCACCCGTCAGGATGGTCGGTGACCCTCCCTTCGCTTGCCGTGAAGGTGACGACGAACACGCTTGGTCTGGGTGGATTCCCGCCGAAGATCGCCGTTGCCGTGAAGGGGAAGATCACCGGCTCGAGCCACTCCTATGTCACATACAAGGATTGGATCGGGTGTGAGCATCGCTATGTCTCTTGGCCCGAGTTCAGATTCGGGATCTGGGAACCGGCGCTCTCATCATCTTCCGGGCCGGAGTTGGTGACGGCGCTCGAAGCGTCAGGCGCTGCGGCGACAGTGATCGATTCGCTGTCGCGCATCGATCTCGATCGACTCACCGGTCTCTTCACCTGCCTTGGCATGGGTCCTGCGAACTATGTCGTGTACGACGGGAGCGATGAAGCGGAGAGGATCGTCTCCTATATCGAGAGCTGCGGCAATGTCTACCTCGAGGGCGGAGATGCCTGGTATGCTGATCCTCTGATCGGAGGATACGACTTCGGTCCGCTCTTCTCGATCTCCGCGGCGGGGGACGGATCGAACGATCTATCCCAGGTCGACGGAGAGGCTGGCACCTTCACTCAGGGCATGACATTCCAGTACGGCGGCGGGAACTATTCGGTAGATCACATCGACGCGGCTGGATCGGCAGTGCGGATCTTCGTCAACCCGGATGATGGCGCCGGCTGTGGCGTAGCCTACGATTCCGGCACCTACCGGACCGTCGGCACATCCTACGAGTTCGGCGGGCTGGTAGATGGTGTCTCGCCCAGCACGAAAGCCGAGCTCATGGAGGAGTATCTCGATTTCTTCGCCGTCGATCTTCCGGACGTGCGGCTGGAGGTCGAGCTCCAGGAGAAGATACTCATACCGGGAGAGACCCTCGTCTATGAGGCTACTGCGGTCAACACGACCAACCAGGTGCAGAACGTCTACTTCAGGGCCGACGTGGTGCTGCCGAACGGGAATCCCTATCAGGGGAATCCCGTGCTTGGCCCCATACAGGCCACATTGCAGCCGGGGCAGACGAGAACGGTGGAGCTGAGCCACCACATTCCCGTGGCTGCGCCGTACGGTGATTACCAGTACAGGGCGGTCCTGTACCGCCTGCCCAACGAGGCGGTCGACGGCCGCACCTTCGAATTCACCATCATCGAGAACTGGCAATAACCCGGGGACGTACCTAGGAAATAGAGGTTATTGAACGCACACCGGGGACGTACCTAGGAATTGAAGGTTATCGTAGCATTTCTTGCCAATAACCTTCGAAATCTAGGTACGTTCCCCCTTGTTGTGGCAATAACCTTCAAAACCCAGGTACGTCCCCGACTCCTAACGCGGAGCCTTCAGCCAGCTCAGCGCACCACGACGAAGCTGGCCTTGCCCCCGACCCGGCCGGCCAGGTACCGGCAGAAATAGACGCCCGAGGCCAGCTCCCTTCCCGACGCATCGCGCGTGTCCCAGACTAACTCATGCACCCCCGCATCTTCCACGCGATCGAGTAACGTGGCCACGAGCTGGCCGAGCAGGTTGTAGATCTTCACTTCCACCTGCTCAGCCTCGCGCAATGCGTACCGGATCAAGAGCCGATTCTCGCACGGATTCGGCCACATCCCCAGGAGGCCGATCTCTGCCGGAGGCCCGGACGCGGGTTCCTCCTCGGGCGGGTCGGCAGCCGCGGCCACGTCGGGGACCCCGTCGCCCGTCACCCACACGGTGTCCCCGGAGACGTACACGACGTACGCTCCGCGATACCCGTCGCCATCGGTGTCCAGACCGGGCGTATCGAAAATCCTGTATGCGAGGTACGCATTCGTCGCGATGTCAGCGAAGTCGTAGTGGCCCTCGTACAAGCCGGGGCCAGACGGAACCACGAAGTCCTCGTGGAACTCCTCTCCCCCCGTGTAGACGAGCGTGACGAATGCCGAATCCCCGGGGGCGAATGAATACCCATCGGGATGGCGCGGGTCACCCCCCACGGGGAGGAGCGGGCCCACCGAGACGAGGTAGCTCGTCTCCCTGGGCACCGCGTGCGAGCCATTCACCGGGTCGAGCTGATCTGGATCGATGTACCGGTTGGACATCACCCTGTACCGCTCATCATCATTTCCCGGCACCCCGACGTCGTAGGGATTGGCGGGATCAGTAGGCCCCCACACCTCCTCGTTACCGTACCACGGATCCCACTCATACACCGCCCACCAGTTGTATGCTATCTCCGCACACGGGTTCGACGCGCGCAGCAGTCTCATCCCGGTTGCACACGGCGTGTGCCACCGATCGGGATCCGATACCCCTGAACCATCGGCAGCCCACGCTAGATTGATACAGTCAGTGGGAGACTCGACCTTCGCCTCTCCCCCGACATCGATCCCTCCAGGATAGAGGTCGGAGTAGAACGTCGTCCCTCCGGGCCACAGCGTGTCACCAGGAGCGCGCCACCGCCGCAAGCCGGTCACATCGTCCCAGCCTGTCTCCCACATGGGCTGATCCAACCAATGACCACAGTCGGGGTCCATGTGGAGTGCCATGTACACGTTGTGGAGAGTTCTGAAGCCTACATTCTTCAGCGAGAAGTCGAGGACGACGAAATCCTCCAGGTGGGAGCGACCCCACGCGTAAGTCCGCTGCGTCACCTCGATTCCCTGCGGCGTGTGACCGGGACCAACGTAATCAGGCCACGTTTCGTGAGTAGCCGTGTCACTGTAGCAAGCGATATAGTCCTGCTCCGAGATCACCTGCTCCACCCGAACGCTGTCCTTCTCGTCGTCGATCCCGTCGAGCGGCCCGGGGAGGAAACACCATCCAGACCACGGCAGTGGCCACTCGTCGTACTCCCAGGCTGCGGTCACGAGCGTGTCACCCGTATCGTCGATAGATCCGATCCACAGCGTTCCCCAATAGAGATAGGTCGTGTTCGACCCGGCGGGGAAGACGCATCCGGCCTGATAGCCGGGATAGCTCGGACCGAAACACCCCCAGTTCGTCACCGTGAGCCAGAGCTGGCCGATATCGTGGTCGATGCTCTGGGTGTTGGGGAACTCGCTCTCAATGGCTCCGGCGGACCATTCCACCGCGTCATCGCTCCTCACCGGAGCAGCCGGATGTGCATCCCCCACAGCCTGCAGGGTCGCCGGCACCCAGAGTGCCAGCGCGAGCGCAGAACCTACACTCAGGACAACAATGCTCCGCAGCATTCTAACATCACCTCCTCGTTCGCCGATTCAAGATCTCCGTCACACCGACAGACGACTCTCTTCCCGAATCGGCGAAGACAAGCACGGAATGGTCTCGCCCCGGGCCGCGAATAGAGAGACCCGAGCACTGCTGCTCGGGTCGATGGGAGGGCATCGGGTTTCGTTCGAAGCCGCGTCTGGCGAATAGTAAGCCGTACTTGAGACAGTCAGAACAGGCCCGGGCAGCGGGGCGCCCTGCTGTTGGTCGTGCAAATCCCTGAACTGGCCCCTCTTAGACCCACCTCCACAGTCGACTTCGTCGGGACCCCTGATAGTGACTGTACACCAGCAAAGCCCCCACGTCAACACAAAATGTATCGAAAGGGACGTTGGTAGGAACAGAAGGTTATGGAACCGTTTCTGTATGGTAACCTTCCGAACCTACCAACGTCCCCGATTGTTTAGGCAGTAACCTTCCGAACCTACCAACGTCCCCGGTTGGTTAGGGGAGGGTGGTGAAGGTGAATGTGTCGGAGTCGATGAGGGTGTTCGGTGGATGGCCGACCTTGACGGTGTAGGTGAACGTCCCGAGGGGGGTGGTCGGCGGTACGTCGTGCGTCATGTGTACCTCTCTCGACTCGTGAGAACTGAGGGTGATCTGGACCGGCCCGACGATCGGATTGCCCTGATAGGGGTTCCCGTTGGGCAGGGTCAGGTAGGCCGCGCCCCAGAAGGTTTGTGGCTGAGCCGTGTGGTTCGTCACCTCTGCCCAGTAGTCGAGTTCTCCTCCTCGGGGCACAGAGGCCTCGTAGGTAGTGAAGCGTACCGTGATCTCCGGATAGTCCGGTGAGTTGAGGAACAGGTAGTTGCCGACGTAGTGGTCCCAGTTGGTCACAGCAAGATCGAGATCCTCTGAATAGCGGTATGTGAAACTGACGCTGTATCCGACCGGCGGCGGAGCTGCGAGCGATATCCAGCCCGAGTTCGGGTCGTAGCAGAACTCGGTGATCGGGAGGCTCGTGCCGCCCACGGTTACGTCGAGAAGCTCATGGAATGGCCAATGATCGACGTAGAAGACCTTCATCACGCCATCAGCATACTTCGCCTCCTCGTATACCGTCACCAACCCGTCGTTATCGACGTCGCCCCAGACCATCGCCTCGATCACGCTCGATGTTGCCGAGGTCCAGGCAGGCCATGTCGTCAGGGATCCGTTGACATTCTCGTAGATCCTGCACGGCTCCCACCAGCCTCCGGCGGCCAGATCGAAATCCTCATCATTGTCCACATCCGCGAACGAGACGTACGACGCATAGCCGGCCCACTGGCTGTACCAGATCGGCATTGAGGAGAGGGACCCTCCCTGATTCTCGTACAGCGTGAAGTACCCGCTCCCCCCCAGCTGATCGTTGTTTGCCACCGCCAGATCAAGATACCCATCTCCGTCAACGTCGCCCCAGGCGATGGCGATCGCGTCGTCGTTGTACGTGCTGCTCCATGAGGCGGACGTCTCGACGACACCGTCATTGTTGTAGTAGACGCGGTCGAACGTCAGCTCGTTTCCCACGGCCAGGTCCAGATCCCCGTCGTTGTCGATGTCACCCCAGGCCACATCCATCGAATTGTCGATCTCGTCCGAGGTCCACGAGGGGCTTGTTTCTAGGATTCCGCCGCTGTTGAAGTAGATGTCGTTGGCCTGCGGAGTGCTCGTATACCCCATCCCATTCGCAGCCGTGAAGTCCAGGTAGCCGTCGCCATTCGGGTCGCCGAGGGCGATTCCGAACGTATTGTTGACGTCGTCTGTCTGCCAGGACGGAAGGAGCTCGAATGTAGTCCCCTGATTGAAGTAGACCTCATCGGCCAGAGGAGGGAATCCCTGGAGGTAGTATCCGAGATTCCCGATAGCGAGGTCGAGGCCTCCATCCTTGTCGATGTCGCCGAGGTGTATGTGAGCTCCGCAGTTGAGGTCACTCGAGACCCAGGACGGCGTCAGCTCGAGCATACCCTCCTGATTGAAAAAGACGTTGTCGGGATCGAAATCCATGTCGTTGCCGTTCCCGACAGCGAGATCGAGCCAGCCGTCTCCGTCGATGTCGCCCCAGAAGCCCCCGGTCGAGTAGTTGTCGTCGATTGACGTCCAGGCCGGGCTCGTCTCGAGGGGGATCGCGGCCAGGGCCTCGCTCCCAAGGCCGGAGATGATCAGTGCGAGCAGCACTGCCAGGCACGGGTTCGCCGCCCAACTCAATAGCCTCATGGTACATTCTCCTCCGTTCTCCCCGTGGTCCGGGAACCTCTTGGTTCGGGGCCCTCCAGATCCGGGAACCTCCTGGTTCGGGGACCTCCTGGTCCATGAACCTCCTGGTCCATGAACCTCCTGGTCCGTGAACCTTCTGGTCCGTGAACTCGTTCCAGTATCCCGGCCCAGGAAATCGGGAGCTGCGATGAGTCGATTCAGACCGGTCCTGCCGCAAGTTGGCCCTTCATCTGCCGGTATCGACCGCATCGCAGCCCACCGCACCTGTTCTCTCTATTGAAGCCTTATTGGAGCTTCTCGAACGGGAAGCTCGACTGGTCCATGACATTCATGCCGAGATCGGCGACATACGCATTATAGCAGTAGATACCCGGGCCGGCTCCGCCGGGCACATACTCGGAGCGGGACACGACGACCGTCTGACCCGGATCCAGATGGATCGTGATCGGTCCGACGACCGGGCCATAGGTTCCGCCGCCCGGGAGCGTCACGTCGGTCCAGGCCCTGAAGTCCTGGCCCGAGCCGGTGGTATTGGTGACGACCGCCCAGTACTCGAAGCTCCCGCCCTGGGGCGGGATCTGTATGGCGCCGCCTTTGGGGGCGGTGGCGATCCCGATCGTCGGGGGCAAAACCTCCGTGCTCTTCTTTAGCACCCAGTTATCTCGGTCGACGAGTACATCTGTCGGGGCGTCGGCAACCATCGTATTCCAATCCACCGAGTCGGAGTCTATGTCGATCCGTTCGGTGACCTCTCCGCCCGTCGTCTCGATCGTAATCTCCAGGGGCATCGTGAAGACAGGCGCATTCTGCTGCACCTGGTCGATGTGTACCCCCACCATGTGCTTCCCGTTCGGCAGGGGCGCCTGATACCAGCTGTACTCATACTCCGGATACCCTGCCTCATAGATCCACTGCTGGAAAAACCACTCGAGGTCGAGGCCCGAGACCTGTTCGCAGACTCCCTGGAAGTCCGGGGTCACGGCGACGCCATACGTATACGTGTCGGCATAGGTGTACATGATATCGACGAAGGTATCATGACCCACCACGTAGCGCAGCATGTGGAGCACCCACGCCCCTTTGTCGTACACCGTCGCTCCCCACATCCAGAGGGGATCGTAGATCGGAAAGCGGGACCACTGATCCTCTATGAAGTACGAATTGCGATAGGACGCCATCCGGGCCTGGAAAGCATTCCAGCCGTACTTGTACTCCACGTACAGTGGATCGAAGTACGACGCGAACCCCTCGTTGAGCCAGATGTCCCGCCAGTCGCCGAGTGTCACCATGTCTCCCCACCACATGTGCGCTAGCTCATGGGCGGTGATCCACTCATATTGCAGATTACCTGTGATCAGGCTCTGCCCGTATGCCGTCAACGTCTGGTGCTCCATGGCGCCGCTCAGGACCACCTCTGCTATGCCGTACTTATCGAACGGATAGGGATAATAGGTGCTCGAGTAGAAGTCGATCATGTCGACGACATTCTGGAAGTCGATCTGCGCCTTCGAGAGATCCTGCGGATAGACGAAGTAGATCACTTCCATACTGTCCTGACGATCCGGATGGTAGTAGTGGGAGAAGGTTGTGTAGTTCTCGCACGCAGCCATAGAGATCAAGTACGTCGCGATCTGATGCGGCTCCGACCAGTGCCATGTCACATCCGAGGCCAGCGTGTCGACGCTCACGAGGAGCCCGTTGGAGCCCACCGTCCAACCAAGGGGAACGGTGACGCGCATTTCCGAAGTCGCCTTATCGTGGGGCACATCGTGTGAAGGGATCCAGTATCGGCCCATGGACGGGGGATCAACATACAGGCCCGCCCCAACGTTGAAGACGATCTTGGCTCCATAGGCGCCATAGGTGAAGAAGAAGCCTCCCCACGATTCATGGCCGGGATGGCCGTGGTACCCGATTTCCAGGGTGAAGACCTCACCCGTATTGAACGGAACATCGAGGCTGATCGTGAGTACATCCCCCACGTGGCTGAATGCGACGATATTCCCGTCGCGCAGCACATAGTCGACTGTCAGGTCGACGAGGTCCAGCTCCACCTGCGTGAGATCATCGATGAGGCTCTCGATGGTGAGCAGTTCTATGGCGTCGATCGTCTGCGATGGGAAATCGATCTCCATATCCGTGTCGTAGGCGAGTACGTCGAAGTCATCCGGCTCGCGGCCCTCGTCGCCCAACCCGTGGGGGCCGGGAAAGAGAGTGAACGGCTTGTCATGCCAGACAGGATAGGGGACCTCTGGAGGGCCCTGAAGGGGCGTGGGCTGAGATCCCCAGGCAGCGGCTGAAAGAGCCGCTAGGGCGATGAGTGAAGCAACGAAGTGTGCTGGCTTCATCGTAACTCTCCTTTCACGTTCGCAGCTGCCGCCCGGAACAGGGGCTCGATCCCGGAGCAGTGCTGCAGGGGCGAGGCCGGTGAACTCAATCTTGTGCGAATCGGTCTTCGATTGCTAACGCCGCCACCTACTAACGCCATCTGCATCATGGCTCGACGATGAAGTGGAATTCATCCTCTGCCAACAGATTGTCGGGCGGCAGCCCGAGCTTTCCCGTATAGGTGTACTCCCCCAGCGGGGCGATTTCCGGCACGATGTGAGACCGATAGATCGTCTTCGTTTCGCCCGGCTCGAGCGTGATCAACACAGGACCGTCGACTGGATTCCCGGGATACGGATTGCCGCTGGGGAGGGTGACCTCGCCCAACCCGTATATGGATTGCTGCGTGAGCCCGTGGTTGGTGATGTTCGCCGTGAACCCGAGGCTCTCACCCCGGTGCACGGTGACCGCATCAGGGACGAGATCGAGACTGAGCGTCAGGCCGAAGAACTCGACGATCTCCGCCATCAGCGCCTCACGCGTAGATGATCCATCCACCAATCCGCCAAACTCGAACGATGCGCCGAGCGTATGGCCGCCGTACGAGTTGGCATTCGCCACGGCTATGGGGTCACTGTTCTCTGCATTGCTGAAGACGAGCTCGGCCGGCGAGATCGGCATGATGTGGTCTATCCAGTTGTTTTCTCCCGTGTAGTTGAACCACATGCCGCCAACGCCGGGCATCAGAGTGTTGGCCTGGCCCGCTACCGAGTTCAGATCGGCGCTCCCGTCGGCCGTGGCGTTGATCGAGAAGAGCGGGGCGAAGTCGTGGCCCCCGACCATCGGATCGTAGTACCAGACGTCGCCGCCCTCGAGGTACGCGTTACCGCCGTTCTCGATGTATGTCTCGAAGGCCAATGCCTCGGCCGAATTCTCCGGAATCACGTAGTTCGACGGGTAGATGCCGACATTGACGAAGACGGCGTCGAAGTAGCTGAGATCGCCGAAGGTTAGGAGATCGGTCGAGATGATGGAGCCCAATCCTCGCGCGGCGAGTGCCTCCTGTTGTCTGGCTCCGCTTACGGGAGAGAGGTCAGCCTCCCAGATCAAGATCCTGGGCCAGGGATTGAGGGCGAAATCGAGCGTGGTCGTGGTGCCCTGTGCCACGTACACCGCCTCGGCCACCTGTGGTTCGTGACCGAGCGCCGAGGCGCGGACGTCGTAACTCGCACCTCCGGGCAGGTCGAGTGCATAGAACCCCTGTGCATTCGTGTACACCGGATCGAGCGGCGTCTCGAGGATGGTGATCTCCGCTCCCTCTATGGGGAGGAAGGTCTGGGTGCTCGTGACCGTTCCCTCGAGCGTCCCGGTGGCCGCGGGATCGAGCGCGAAATCGAGCTGAACGGTTTGGCCCTCGGGGACGAAGATCGACCCCTGCGCCGAGACATAGCCGAAACAGCTTGCCTCGAGTGTATAGGTTGTCTCCGCCTCCACGACGAGGTGATAGTACCCGCTCGTATCGCAGCTTGTGCCCCGGCCGGCTCCCAGGACCTCCACCTCTGCTTCGAGTCCGAGGCTCGTGTTTGCATCCGTCACGTAGCCCTCGATAAAGCCGAGCTGCATGCCGCCGAAGAGCGTGAGCAAGGCTCCGAGGCCTTCTGGTCTATCGTCATACTGCGGAGTCTCTGGTCGAACATCATGAGCCTCGGCGTAAATGAATGCCTCCTCCATGTCGATGAGCCCGTCTGAATTGAGGTCGGCATCGACAGGATTTCCGTACGCGTCCTCCCATCGCACCGCGGCCGTCCAGTGAAAGACATACTCGTCGTATTCGAGGTTCATTGACGCGTATGAAACCTCGTCGTACCGACATGCCGACGAGAAGACTCGGCCGTCATGATCCCAGCAGACATCGTCCATGAACCCGCCGCTGTAGCACTGCTCCATGGTGAAGATCATGTTACACGGCGGGAGAGCATCGACCATATCTCTCAGCTCCCAATCCTGGAGCTCTTCCCAGTTCCAGAGGTTGAGATAGACGTTCCACCCTGAGTTGGAACCGCCGTGATCGGTGGTGAAGACGAAGAGTTGATCTTCTGGCGTGATAATGGAGGCGAGTTCATCGAAGACGAGCTGGATATTGGCCTTGATGCAGGAATAGTCGATGTCGTCATCCCCGTCTCCGTCGAGATCGGGAGGCGAGTTCGTCCCGTTGCTCCGGTCGGGTGCCGGATCGAGGCCATCGGAGCAGAGGACGTAGATGTTCTCGTCGAGGTACCCATACAGCACATTCAGTCCGATATACAGGTTCGAGAGGTCGTTCCAGTAGCGAATATGGTTGTTCGACATGCTGGCGCCGCCGCTCATGAGCACGGCGTAGTTGATGCCCACGTCGCGAGGGGGCGCCTTGGGGAGGCCCTCGAAGGAGAGGCGGTGCTGCTGAGCTTCGAGCACGAGCCGCTGCATCTCGGTGGGGTACTCCCGGTACCCATCCTCATCCCTGAACGGGACCATGGCATGGTACACGCGCAGGGACCCGGTTTCGCGCTCCACGAATACGTATCGTGCGGGATGCTCCCAGTTCGCGGCTGCCATATCGTCGATGAAGACGACCCAGCCATACGTATCGGTGGTGAAGATCTCACCCTTCCAAGAGTGGATCGGTGTCCCGGGGGAGAAACACTCAGATGAGACGAAGACGCGCTTTCCCTTTGTGTCGTTATCGAGGACCTGGTCGAGGACAAGGTGGAGCGCCTCGTCACCGGAGGCTATGCCGGCAAGCGCACCGGGCACAGCCACAATGGATATGCCGAAGACGAGTGCAGCGAGGGGTGCGAGCAAGAGGGCTGTCCGTTTCATGGTCTGCTCCTTTTTCCTGTATGTTGCGGAAATAGTCACTACGGACACAGTGGCTGACGTGAGCACAAAGCAGAAGAGGTCCAGCTCTCAAGGCAGACCATCTGCCTCGTACTCATGTCCGCCGGGTTTCGTGGATACTCCGTGGACATCGACTCACATTGTGATTCACATTACAGGGCCATAACTCGCGCTATGGCGTTACGATAAACTGGAAGCTGTCGCTGTCGATTACGATATCAGGCGGCAGCCCTATCGTCCCCGTGTAGATGTACGTCCCCAGAGGAGCGCTATATGGGATGAAGTGCGTTACATGTGCTGTTGCGGACCCACCCGGCTGGAGGGTGATGGACCGCGGCCCCACCACGGGATTGCCAGTATACGGGTTGCCGTTCGGCAGCATCACCTCCCCAATCGCGTAGAAGCTCTGGACCTCCAGGG
>LJUI01000077.1 GCA_001303705.1 candidate division TA06 bacterium SM23_40 | reverse complement strand
GCCAGATCCGAATGACGACCGGAATACCATCGTAGAGATCCGGGCCGGCGTGGGCGGCGATGAGGCAGGGCTCTTCTGCGGCGATCTCTACCGGATGTATTCGAAGTATGCCGAACGGCGGAATTGGCAGACAGAGACCCTGAGCTCCCATCCGACCACGGTGGGGGGATTCAAGGAGATCATCTTCCTCGTCGAGGGCGACGGCGCGTACCGCGCGTTCAAGTATGAGAGCGGCGTCCACCGCGTGCAGCGCGTGCCTGTGACCGAATCGGGCGGGCGGATCCACACGTCATCCGCTACGGTTGCGGTGCTGCCGGAGGTGGAGGAGATCGATATCGACATCGATCCGAAGGAGCTTCGCATACAGGTATACCGTTCCACAGGTCCTGGCGGGCAGGGCGTGAATACCACCGACTCCGCGGTGAGGATCACTCACGTCCCGAGCGGCATCGTCGTCACGTGCCAGGATGAGCGCTCGCAACACAAGAATCGCGCCAAGGCGATGAAGGTCCTCCGCGCCCGGCTGTTCGACCAGAAGAAAGAGCAGCAGGATCAGACGATCGCACACACGCGGCGATCGCAGGTGGGCACCGGGGACCGGAGCGAACGCATCCGCACGTACAATTTCCCCCAGGGGAGAGTCACCGACCACCGCATCGGCCTCACGCTGTATAAGCTCGATTCGGTGCTCGAAGGGGACCTCGATGAGATCATCGGCAATCTTGCCGCGAGCGACCAGCGGCAGATGCTCGAGGCGGAGATGGCGAGCTGAGAGGTCTTTGATGGCACATGGCGGATCCGGCGAGGAGATCGGGAGGCGCGCCCTGGTGCTCGAGGCCGAGAGCCGCCTTCGTTTGTGCGGGGTGGAATCCCCGCGCAGAGAGGCGGAGCTCCTGCTCTGCCACCGACTCGGCGTCTCGCGGAGCGAGCTCTACCTCGAGGGGGATCTCGCAGTCGGTCCCGAGGATCGCGTCTGGCTCTATCAGGGGATCGAGCAGCGGTGTGAGGGCGTTCCGCTTCAATACATAGTAGGCGACGTCGAGTTCATGGGACTCGTCCTCAAGGTGGACCGGCGTGTCTTCATTCCACGGTCGGAGACGGAGGTGCTTGTCGATGCCGTCGTCGCGGAGCTTGCCGACGCTGCCTCCCCGCTCGTACTCGACGTGGGCACCGGATGCGGGAACATCGCCGTGGCCCTCGCTGTGCTCGTTCCCGGTGCACGCCTCCTCGCATCGGATATATCATCCGATGCCCTCGACTGCGCTCGCGAGAATGCGCACCTTCATCAGGTGGGAGATCGCATCACGTTCGCACAGGGCGATCTGTACGCGCCGTTCGACCTTCCGGTGTACCGGAGTCGGCTCGATGCGATCGTCTCCAATCCACCATACGTCCCGATCCATGAAATCGGCCAGCTTCCCAGAGAGGTCCGTGACCACGAGCCCCGCGTGGCGCTCGACGGCGGTGACGATGGCCTCGCCGTGCTCGGGAGACTTGTGCGCGAGGGTCGCCACCTCCTGATGCCGGGCGGGCTTCTCGCGTTCGAGGTGGGCGAGGCGCAGGCCGACGCAGTATCCGAACTGATCGGCTCATTGGGGCCCTATGGATACCCGAAGACGATACACGACTACGCTCACAAGGAACGTATAATACTGGCACGAACAAGGTCCCACCGGCAGACGCCGAGAGGCGAACGATGAAGCCAGTGAACAGGGTCGCCATCCTGCCTAATCTAAGGAAGAGCGGGGTTGTCCGTCTGCTCCAGGAGGCGGTATCCTGGCTCGAGTCGCGAGGCATGGAGGTGGTGACGACGGGAGAGGCCGCCGGGCAGATCTCCCGCCCCGACCTCGAGGTTGACCCGGGCGAGTGGTGGCGGCATGCCGACATGGTGCTCTCCCTGGGGGGAGATGGCACAGTTCTGTCGGCGGCAGGCCTGGTTTCGAAGCACCCCATACCGGTTCTCGGCGTCAACCTGGGGAGCCTCGGATTCCTCACCGATGTGGGGGAAGCTGAGCTGTACTCCACTCTCGAGCGCCTGATGAAGGGCGAGTACGAAATAGAACGCCGGATGGCGCTTCAGGCGGCAGTGATGCGGGAGGGGAAGGAGGTGGGCAGATCCTACGCGCTCAACGATGTTGTGGTCGCGACCGGCGCCTTCTCCCGCGTCATCACGCTGACGACCTGGGTCAGCGGCCACGAGGTTTCGGAATACCAGGCGGACGGCATCATCATCGCCACCCCTACGGGCTCGACGGCCTACTCCCTCGCATCGGGCGGGCCTGTCGTGCACCCGGGTGTGGAGACGATCCTGATCGCTCCCATCTGTGCCCACACGCTCGGGGTGCGGCCGGTCATCGTGAGCGCCCAGGAGACGGTCACGATCGAGTTCTCTTCCGATGTCGGTAATGTCATGCTCACCGCCGACGGGCAGCGCGGGTTCGACCTGAAGCCGGGAGACAGGATCGTCGTGCACAAGGCGGCGCGGGGCGCACGGCTGGTCCGGACATCGAAGGCATCTTTCTATAATCGGTTGCGCACGAAGCTTCGCTGGGTGTAGGGAGCGGCGACACGACAGGTGAGCCGGGCGGGGAGTGTGTGCGGGAAGTTCTGCATTCGGGATGTCACGCGGGGTGGAACATGGGCGCGATGGGCACGGGCGCGATGGGCACGGGAGCGACGGCGTGATGCCCGATGAGGACGCGAAGCGTGATCCGTGAATGGCATGATCCCGCGGGATGGAACGTGATCCGTCATGGGCACGATTCGACTCTAGAGGGGGCGCACAGCTGGTCGGGACATCGAAGGCATCATTCTATAATCAGTTGGCGCAGAAGGCTTCGCTGGGTATAGGGAGCGGCGATACGGGAGGCAAGCCGGGCAAGATTGAGTGTGGGGGCATGCTGAGGTGAGGTGTGGGCGATGTTGTGTGAGCTGCACATTCGTGACTATGCATTGATGGATGAGCTCGACATCACGTTCGGGAAGGGTATGACTGTCCTCACAGGGGAGACCGGCGGCGGCAAGTCGATCATCGTCGGGGCCGTCGGCCTGGTTCTGGGAGAGCGCGCCGATCAGGACGTCATCCGCGCGGGCGCCGACGGAACTTCTGTTGAGGGAGTCTTCGACCTGTCGGGATTCCCGCAGATCAGAGAGCGCCTCCAATCGCTGGAGGTCCATCTCGACGACTCGATGCTGTACCTCCGGCGGACGCTCAATCGCGGGGGGAGGAGTCGCTGCTTCGTGAACGGCCACTCGGTCCCGATCGTCTTTCTCAAGCAGATCGGCGACGAGATCGTTGACCTCCACGGGCAGCACTCACACCAGTCGCTACTCAAGACCGAGCGACACCTCGATCTTCTGGACAGCTTCGCGGGGCTCGGCGAGGCGAGGGGAGAGGTGGCCGATCTGTTCGGACGTCTCGAGTCGCTGCGGCGGGAACGCGACGAGGCAGCGCGGCGGCTCGCCCAGCTCGAGGAGAAGCGCGAGCTGTACCAGTTCCAGGTCGACGAAATCGACCGCGCCCGGCTCCGGAAGGGAGAGCGAGAGGAGCTGGAGGCAGAGCACAAGGTGCTCCGCCACGCCGAACGCCTGGCGCTCACCTCTGATCAAGTATGCAATCTGTTATCGGATGACGAGCCCAGTGCTTCCAGCATCCTGTCTCAGGCGCTCCGGCTCCTGTCGGATGCGGCGGAGATCGATGACCGCCTCCGCGAGACAGCGGAGATGCTCCGCACCACCTCCGTCGATGTAGAGGAGGCTGCGCGCCTGGTTGCTGACTACCGATCGCGCATCGCCTGGGATCCAGGTCGGCTCGAGGAGATCGACGACCGGCTCCAGCTCCTCAAGAGCCTGGAGCGGAAGTACGGAGGCTCCATCGAGGCGGTCCTCCAGTATGGGGAACGGATTGCCGCCGAGCTCCAGTCGCTCGATCGGGGAGAGGAGGACCGGGAGGAACTCGAGGCCACCATTGCTGAGCTGGAGCGCCAGTACGGGGAGCGGGCAGAGGCCCTGTCCAGGGCGCGCTCCCGGGCGGCGCGGGACCTGGCAAAGCGGGTGGAGCGCGAACTCGACGCGCTCGGCATGTCTCGGGCTCGATTCGGCGTGCAGCTCGAAAAGCCTGTCCAGGGCGCGTTTACGGTCGCCGTGGGCGCGGACCGGTACGGGGCCACAGAGCGCGGGATCGACCAGGCGGAATTCGTCCTGTCCGCCAATCCTGGCGAGCCCTTGCGGCCCCTCCACAAGATCGCGTCGGGCGGAGAAATCTCGCGAATTATGCTTGCGCTTAAGACGATTTTGGCCAATGTAGATAGTGTACCCACGTTGGTCTTCGATGAGATCGACGTAGGGATCGGGGGGAGGACCGCCGAGAGGGTGGGCACGCGGCTCCGGGCCATAGCAAACGAGCGGCAGGTTATTTGTATCACGCACCTCCCGCAGATAGCGAGCCTGGGCGACCACCACTTCGAGGTGAAGAAGGTGGAGGCGGGAGGGCGGACGGTGACGACTGTCCACGTCCTCTCCGACGATGAGCGTGTGGCGGAGATCGCCAGGATGCTGGGAGGATCGAAGATCACGGAAACCGTTCTCAAGCACGCGCGCGAGATGGTGAGCGCGAGGAGCTCAGGAGGGGCCGATGCCTGCTGATGAAGATCGCGCCCTGAAATCGCCGTACGTGGGAGTGGCGCAGACCGGGTTAGCCGGGATCGAATGGGGGCAGATCCGGACGCTCCCGAATGCCCTGAGCATTCTTCGCATCCTGCTCCTCCCGTGCATTCTCTTCTGCCTCATCCAGCAGACGCGGATATACGATGTGCTCGCCCTGATGTTCATGTCCGTCGCCGTCCTGACGGATGCCCTCGACGGATATTTCGCCCGCCGGTTCGGCCAGATCTCGAATCTGGGCAAAGTGCTCGATCCGGTTGCAGACAAGATCACCGTGGGAGCAATCGTCATCTTCCTCATTCAGCTCCGCGGGTTCCCGGTCTGGCCGGCACTGCTCATCGTGGGTCGGGACCTGATCATCCTGGGCGCCAGCCTCTATATCATCGAACACAGGAAGCTTATCGTCAGTTCGAACATCATCGGCAAGCTGACCGGTGTCGTCTTCGCGCTCATGATCATTGCCTATACGATTCACTACTACACGATTGGTACGTACCTTGTCTGGCTAGCTGTCGCTTGTGTCTTCATATCGGGCGTCAGCTACCTGCGCGTCTTTCGTGCGCTCATGCGCAACGCGAGTCAAGATGCCTGAGCAGAACACTGCGTGGTGAGCAGGAGAGGACTATCACTGCCATGTCGGAAGAAGAACGCGATGCTGATCTGGCGCAGGTGGCAGGTGAGAAGGATGAGGGAGCGAAGGACAGCACAATTCCGGGCGAGAGTAAGCCCCCGGGGAGCCTGGGGGGCCTCGGCGATGTGTACCAGGCCCTGTACCGGGAGCTGGAAGACCGGATCGGCCAGCTGGAGTCGATGATCGAGGCGAGCGCGGTCTTCAGCTCCAGCCTCGACCTCAACGAGGTACTCGATCATGTGATGACCGAGGGGCAGCGGGCGCTCGATGCCGAGGCGAGTTCCGTCTTCCAGATAGACGAGGCGACGAAAGAGCTGTACTTCGTGCTCGCGCTGGGCGAAAAGGGCGAGGCCGCGAAGAAGATCCGGGTGCCCTGGGGTGAAGGCGTCGTCGGGTGGGTGGCGAAGTACGGCAAATCGGTGCTCGTGCCGGACGTGAGGAAAGACCCGCGGTTCTACCAGAAGGTAGATGAGAAGTCGAAATTCATAACTCGTTCTATCCTCGCCGTTCCCCTTATCGTGAAGGGCAAGGTGATCGGCGTCGCGGAAGTGCTCAACAAACGTTCCGGCACCTTCAGCGAGAGAGACCTGGAGATGTTCCAGGGTCTGGCCCGGCAGGCGGCGATCGCCATCGAGAATGCGACGCTGTACAAGGAACAGGCAGAACTGGCGCTCGGTGCGGTCACGTCTCTCGCTACCGCCATCGATGCGAAGGATCCGTATACGATCGGCCACTCCAAGCGCGTTACCGAATACAGCCGGCTCATCGGGTACGAGCTGCAGCTCGGTGAGGGGCTGCGCCGAAATCTCGAATGGTCTGCCATTCTCCACGACGTCGGCAAGATCGGGATTCCCGACTCTATTCTCCAGAAGCCGGGAGATCTGACCCCCGAGGAATGGGACGCCATCAGGAAGCACCCGCTCAAGGGCGCTGATATCATGGCGCCGATCAGGCTGCTGCGCGATGTGATACCGGGAATGCGCCACCACCACGAGCGGTACGACGGGACCGGGTACCCCGACGGCCTGGCCGACGGCGACATCCCGCGGCTGGCGCGGATCATCTGCGTGGCGGACTCGTTCGATGCGATGATGAGTGATCGACCCTACCGGGCGGCAATGAAGGAGCCTGACGCGCTCAGGCGCCTGCGTGAGCTCTCCGGTACGCAGTTCGACGGACAGGTGGTCGAAGCGTTCGTGAGGGTATACAAGAGGGAGCGCATAAGAGGAGGGTAAGGAGAGGAGGGTAAGGACGGTGGCCATGGCGCGTGGAATCAGTGGCCGTGTCCTTCGCTGCGTGCTCGTCGGCACGTTCGTAGGCACGGCCATCTTTCTTATCGTCTCGTTGTTCGATGCTCTGTACGTCGATTTCGAACGGAAGGCCTATGATCTCAGATACTGGTGGAAGCCGGCCCTTCGCGGGCGGGAGGGGCGGCTCGACGATGTGGTCATCGTCGACATCGACGAGCGGAGCCTCGCCACGCTCGGGAGATTCCAGGACTGGCCGCGATATTACCACGCCCAGATAGCCAACTATGTGAACCAGGGCGGCGCGGCGGCGGTCGGGTTCGATATCTTCTTCATCGAATCAGATGGCCTCACCCCCGACCAGGTCGATGTCTTCCACCGGCTGCGGGCGGACCGCCTGGCCGAGGATCTGAGGAGGGAGGCAGGACTCGATCCCGGGCGGGCGAAGGCGGTCATCGATCGGGTTCTCGGCGGAATCGGGTACGATGCGGAGCTCGCCGAGGTGACCGAGCGGTGGGGGAACGTGTATCATGCGATGTATCTCGGCGTGGGTGAAGAGGGGACTCCACTCCCCGCGTGGACGCGCCGTTTCACCTACGACATGGGGCCGGAGGGGAACGCATTCTTCCTCGAGCAGCGGGGGATCTCCCTGCCCCACCCGACCCTCGGCAGCGTGGCGAAAGGGATCGGGTACGCCAATGTCTGGCCTGACCCCGATGGAACCGTGCGTGCGGTCCCGCTCTTCCACTCGTATCAGGGGGAACTTTTCCCCGCGTTCGGCGTGAAGATCGCGTTCGACGCTCTCGGCATCGAGAACGAGGACCTTGCCCTCACATCGGAGCGGAGCGTCGCCGCGGGGCCGCTCTCGATCCCTGTCGGGAGCTTCGGGCGGATGCTCATTGACTATCAGGGGTACGAGCGGACGTTCCGCACGGTCTCCTATTCTGACGTCCTCCTCGGGCAGATCCCCGCCGACTATTTCAGAGACAAGATCGTGCTCATCGGGGCCTCGGCCCGGGGCCTGGCAGACCTCCGCCCGATTCCGTTCGCACCACTCTTCCCCGGTGTGGAGATCCACGCCACCATCGTCCACAACATCATCCATGGCGATTTCATTCATCGGATCGGGTTCGTGCCGGCCTTCCTCATCGTGCTCGGCCTCGTGTTGGCGACCGCGCTCCTCTCCGGCGCGCTCCGCCCGCTCCGCGGCGCATTTGCCATCATCGGAGTGTGGATCCTCTATCTCATCGTGAGCCAGGTCCTGTTCGAGTCCATGGCACTCTGGCTCGAGGTCGTGCGTCCCTTCTACTGCGGACTCGGCGGATACATCAGCGTGCTCGCATTCCGGTACGTGGCCGAGGAGCGGCGCGCCCGGTTCACCAAGCGCGCGTTCCAGCACTATGTCACCGCGGCGGTCGTCGATCGCATGCTCGCCAACCCGGAACTCCTGCGGCTGGGCGGAGAGAAGAAGGAGCTCACGGTTCTCTTCTCTGACATCAGGGACTTCACCACCATCTCGGAGAAGCTCCAGCCCGAGGAGCTCGTCCACCACCTGAGCGAATATCTGTCGGTGATGACCGACCTCATCTTCGAGCACGAAGGAATGCTCGATAAGTATGTGGGCGACGAGATCATGGCCGTGTACGGCGCCACCCCTCCGCCCGACCAGCACGCATACCGCGCCTGCATCACCGCGGTCAGGATGATGCAGAAACTGGGAGAGCTCCAGAGGAAGTGGGAGTCGCAGAGGAAGCCGGTCTTCAATATCGGGATCGGCGTCAATACCGGGGATATGATCGTGGGGAACATGGGCTCGCGGGCGCGCTTCGACTACACTGTCACCGGCGACAACGTCAACCTCGGTTCGCGGCTCGAGGGGATCAACAAGCTGTACGGCACGAATATCATCATCAGCGAGTTCACACGCAAGGAGCTCGACGGACGGCTCGTCTTACGCGAGCTCGACAAGGTGCGCGTGAAGGGAAAGCTGGAGCCAGTCATCATCTATGAGTTGATCGGCGAGGGCAAGCAGCCTCCTGAGATGTTAGAGCTGATACGTCTCCACGGTATGGGGATGGAGGCATACAAGGAACGGGATTGGGTGAAGGCGAGGGAGTACTTCAGCAAGGTACTCGAGCTGCGGCCGGGAGACGGCCCGTCGCGGGAGTTCACCAGCCGGTGCGACTGGTACCGCACCACGCCGCCTCCTGAGAGCTGGGACGGAGCGTTCAATATCGAGACGAAGTAGGAGTTGGTACTCAGTCAATAGTGCTCAGTCAATAGCGGGGGCGCCGGGCGCCGGCGCCGGTTCGACCGCGTCAACCGCGAATCCTAGAACCGCGCGGAAGGATTGGAGTC
Organism: candidate division TA06 bacterium SM23_40; assembly: GCA_001303705.1. GTDB lineage: Bacteria > LJUI01 > LJUI01 > SM1-40 > SM1-40 > SM1-40. The sequence continues at coordinate 2,587 of LJUI01000077.1, read as the reverse complement.
GCGCGTCCCGGCGCTATCAGCGACGGGCGCTGCCCGCTTCGGAACGGGTCGCGCAGCGCCAGTGCAGTTCGGACAGTCCGTTCGAAATCGCGACGACGACGTGAGCCGGGGCGAAACGGAGTTCCTGTCGAGGCTGGAGGGTCTAATCGGGATTGAGTCCGAGGTTTCAATTGGTATCGAGTCCGAGGATCCGATTGGACCGAGTCCGAGGATCCAAACGGGATTGAGTCCGAGGGTCCGATTGTGATCGAGCCCGAGGATCCGATTGGACCGAGTCCGAGGATCTCGTTCGGATTGGGTCCCGTGAAGTGTACGTGACTATCGCACTCAACCGGTGAATTGTAACGAGGAAACGATGTACGATCGAGAGCAGGACCACGCGATGCACGATGAAGAGAGTCTGATGACCGTTGGCGAAGAGCCGACGCCGGCCGATGTAAAGGGCGATGTGAATACCGCATCGGCACAAACACTATACACCGCCATCCACATGGGCTCTGAGCGACTGCCTCCGGTGAAGCTCGAGATTTTCGAGGGGCCGCTCGATCTACTCCTCCACCTCGTGCGGAAGAATGAGATCGATATCTTCGACATCCCCATCGCCACGATCGCCCAGCAATATCTGGAATACCTCCAGCTGCTGGCGATGCTCGATCTCACGATCGCCGGCGACTTTCTTGTGATGGCCGCGACCCTGATGCGGATCAAGGTTCGTATGCTCCTCCCGCCCTCCGTAGATGAAGAGGAAGAGGAAGAGGAGCCCGAGGATCCGCGCGCCGAACTGGTCCAGCAGCTGCTCGAGTACCGCAAGTTCAAGGAGGCGGCAGGACACCTGGCGGGAAGGGAGGAGGAGACCCGAGAACTGTTTCCGCGACGGGCGACCGGGGTGGAGGGTGTTCCGCTCGGTGAGGAGCGTGAACCCGTCGGCCTATTCGATCTGCTGGGCGCGCTCCAGGAGGTTATCAAGCGCCTGGCCGCAGAGGATAGGTACCAGGTCGGAGGCGAGGACGTCTCGGTGGAGGAATGCATCGAGGTTATCGTGGACAGGCTCCGCACCGCCGGCGAGATCGCCTTCACCGCGCTCTTCGACGCGGCGACGACGAGACGCCAGATCATCGCCATGTTCCTCGCGCTCCTCGAGCTCGTCAGGTCGCGGAAGGTAGTGGCGGTCCAGGCCCGGTCATTCGACGCGATCGTTCTGCAGCTGGTATCGTAGCGCAGGCTCAGGGCAACGTTCTTGACACAGGTGTGCAGTTGCTGGCGTCGTCGCGCAGACTTGGCGCAGCGTTATTGATACAGGTGTCAAGTTACTGGCGTCGTGGTGCAGACTCATGGCAACGTTCTTGACACACGTGGCCAGTTGCTTGCCTGGTGGCGTAGATACATGCCAATGTCCTTGGCAGATATGCCCAGTTGCTTGCCCAGTAGTCGTAACTCACGTCAACGTCGTTGGCACCTACATCCTGTTACGGGCGCGTAACGATCGTTTACACAGACGGAAATGGCGTATCGCTCGTCCGGGGCCCAGGGACATCGGCCCGGTACCCGCTTTGCGTGCACGCCACAGTTCATACAGGGAGGGTTTCCCATAATGCTAAGAGATGGGAGGGTGGAAGTAGGGCGTAGACCATTCATCGTCAGTCCACTCGCCATGGCGCCCGGGATGAAGCTCGGCCGGGCGGTGAGTATCGGTACCGTGACTGCGGTACTCCTCGCGTCTCTCTTTCTCACCACCAGCTGCACGCGCGCCCCCACATACCAACCGGTTCGGGACCAGGCAGAGATCGTTGCCGAACTGGCCGAACAGATCGCGGCGGCTGAGCACACCGTCCAGACCCTCAAAGGAGTCGGCCGGGTCACCTTCGAGCAGCGCGGTCGCTCCAATAGTTCCTCGTTCACTCTCCGGTACCGAGCCCCTGATCGTCTTCGCATCGATCTCTTCGGGCCGCTGGGAATACCGACGCTCCTCGTCGCCATCACGGGGGACGAGGCAGCGGTGGCCCTCCCCGAAGCGAGGGTCCAGTGGATCGTCGATCTGGCGCAGACATCGATCCCCATGGCGAAGGAGATCGCCTGGACTGTTGTGCGAGACGCACTGCTCGGCGGGGCGCACATGCCGCCGCCCGAGCTCTTCGGAGAGACGGAGCTCGGTGAGAGCGATGGGACATACATGATGCGGTGGCAGGAGGGCAGGCACCAGTATGCCGCCTCGATCGACAAGTCCACCCGTACACTCACCAGGCTGGAGGTCTTCGATGCAGACGGGCGCCTCGAGCAGCGCTATCGGTACCGACGATACCGTGAGGTGGGCGGGTTCATGCGGCCCTCGGTGATTGCTCTCGATGTGCCGAGGGAGGGAGCGTCCGTGGTTGTCACGTACGACTCGCTCCGGATGAATCTGGACATCGGGGAGGAGGAGCTCGAGCTCCCGGCCGGGCTCGAAAGGCAGGAGCTGCCGCCGGAGTTCGAGGGCCCTGGGCTGGGGGAGGAGTTGTTCGAGGGACAGGACCTGTACGAGCCGGAATAAGTCGTCTCTGATTCGCCTTGAGCCGAATGCATCGGACCGGCCCCTGGGGGCGGCGGTCGA
>LJUI01000076.1 GCA_001303705.1 candidate division TA06 bacterium SM23_40 | reverse complement strand
GAGGCCGCCAGGCGCCTGATCACCACACGGACATCGCCCCGGACGACGCTGCACTTATCTTCGAAGCCGAGATGCCGGATATTCCGCCACAGCAGCGCCTCCGCCGCTCTGTGCGAATCGACGAACAGAGCGGCCGCCGCGCCCCGCGACAGGGCCTCAAGGCCGAGCGTGCCGCCGCCCGCAAATAGGTCGAGAACGCTCGACTCGGCTACGGCCCCCGCCAGCACATCGAATATGGCCTGCCTCACCTTGGAGGCTGTGGGCCTCATGGTGAGCCCGCGGAGCGTAGCGATCGACCTCCCTCGCGCACCCCCCCCGGTAATCCGTATCATGGGATCACCTCTCCCTGGCTCGAGGCGGGAAGCTGAAGATACCACCGCTCTTCCCGGCTGTCAACCCCTGCCTGATCACCGCCCCCCGCCCTTCAGGAAGGGCGGGGCTCTTCGTCGCCCAGGGCAGGTACTCCTCGACTCTGGCCAGGACCGCGGCTACGGCGCTGTCGAACTCCTGCAAGCGGACTTCTGTCACCGGTCTGCTGTTGACGGACTCGTGTCGGCGGACTCCTCCAAGCGGACTCCCGCAAGCGGACTCCTGTGAGCGGTTTCCTGCGAGCGGTCTCCCGCAAGCGGTCCCCTGTGAGCAGTCCCCCGCAAACGGACTTCTCTGAGCGGTCTCCTGTAAGCGGTCTCCGCTGAGCGGTGGGGCGTAGATACTTCGTGGGGTACTCCTTCGCCGACCCGGGTCTTCGAAGGACTCTGACAGTCGAGCCGCCGGTCTTCCCGGCGGCTCCCTGATGAAGCGGTGTCGTTCTGCTGTTCGCGGGAGGTGCGCGCACCTCACCGTCAAACAGGGAGAAGTAACTGCAACTCTACTCTGCGTCCGAGATCTCCTCTACGTCCCGAATTGCACTGAACTGCTGTCCGGGTACGGCCTTGCCGATCACGTGCGGTGTGAGGAAGATCAAGATCTCGCGGTCTGCACTGCTCACCGCCGTCGTCTTGAACAAGTGTCCCAACAGCGGAATACTCCGCAGGATCGGGACACCCTCTTCCGTCGTTGCACCCTGCGTGCGCACCATCCCGCCGATGACAGCGGTCTGACCGTCACGCAGCAACACCCTGGTGTCGGCCTCGTTGGTTATGATAACGATGCCACCGGCGATGGTAGCCGACGGGTCGAGGTCGCTCACTTCAGTATGGACATCCATCGTGATCTCATCGAGCGAGTTGATGTGGGGCGTTACGCTGAGCTTGATCCCGATCGTCGTCAGCTCCGTGATCGGGTTCCCCGCCTCGTCCATCACCGTCAGGGGGATCTTCTTCCCGGCGAGAATCGATGCCTCGCGGTTGTTGACCGCGCTGATCCGCGGATTCGATATCGTCCGGACTCTCCGATCCTGCTCGAATGCATCGAGGCGAGCGAGGAGCGTGGCGTACGATTGCACGGTCCCTATGCTTGCAGAGATCGAAGGCGCGGCCACGCCGCCTGTGAGAGTCACCTCTCCCGTAGTACTCGCATCCTGACTCGTCAGGTCGGTCACCGACCAGTCGATGCCCAGCTCCTGCGACAAGCTTCGGTCGATATCGACTATGCGTGCCACGATCTCCACCTGAGGAGTCGGCGAGTCGAGCACGCGGATCAGATCGCTGACCCGCTCCTGCCGCTGCACAATGTCCGAGACGAGAAGGGAATTCGTGCGCGAGTCCACTTCGATAGTTCCGCGGTCAGAGAGCATGCGAGCAAGCGGCGACATCAGCTCTGCCGCAGTAGCGAACTCGATCGCGTATACCCTCGTCTCCAGGGGCTGAACCATCTCGAGCTGGCGGGCAGCTGCCTCTCGCTCCATCTTCTCCGACTCCAGCCGCGAGGGCGGCGCCACCCGAATGATCCCATCTTCCTCCACGTACGCCATGCCCGCGGTGCGGAGCACGATGTCGAGCGCCTGGTCCCACCGGACCTCTCTCAGACGAACCGTGATGGTCCCCTGCACGTCATTGCCGGCGACGATGTTGCGCCCGGCATATTCGGCGAGCGCACGCAGAACTGTGCGGATATCGGCATCCTCGAGGTCCATGGACATGGGGCCGATTTCGTCCACAGGAGGCTGGGGCTCGGGAGGCGGATTGTGCGATGGTTTCTCCTGAGACTTCGCCATCTGTCGGGGCGGCTCCTTGGCAACCGCCCGATTAGTGGATCCCCACCGGATCACCGACCCCGTGGCCGAACCCGACGCATGCCACTCGGGAAACGCAACGGGCTCGGCCATAGGGAACGATACGACGAGCGCGTTCTCTAGCGCCGCCACTCCGTAGCGAACCGGGCGTTTCAGCCCAATGACGAGCCTGAACAGATCGGGAGCCTGAGAAAAACGTCCGATATTGATGCTGGTAACATCACCTCTTGCTACCATCGGGTACACCTTGGCTCCCAATCCGCCCCCCGCCTGGGGTATGTCGACCACGATGCGGTCGGGAGAAGAGAGCGTGAAATGCGTGTAGCTGAGCGGGTGATCTGCCTCGACGATGACCTCTGTCATATTTGCCGCCTGTCGTATGACGACGTCGCTAATCTCCATCGACATGGCCGACAGAGGCACTAGGGCCACTCCCGCTACCAGCACCCACCGTGGCAGTTTTCTACACCTTCTGCTCATGCTTCACCTCGCTATCGACGGGATATCAGTACGTTTCTACGCCCAGAGAGATGGTCACTCTGCTGACGGCTCCAAACTGCGTTAGCTCGAAGACCACCGAATCCTCGGTGATCGCGGCAACTCGACCACCTGCCACCTTGTCTCCCTGCCGCAACACATATCCCATACCCAACCGATCCTTGAACAGCCCGAGCTGGACTTTGGAACCGCGCATGGTCCCTATCAGCGAGAGGTTGTTGACATCGAGAGCCAGCACACCTCCCTCTGTTGGACTCACAGCATGAAACGGATCGCGTCTTCCCTTTCGCTCGTAGTAGTACTCCTCCTGCCCAAAGGCCTTCGCCAATTTCTCGGGAGGCAGCTCTTCGGGCAGGACCTCTGGCTCCTCCTCCATCAGCTCTCCCAGTGCTTCCTCATCTATCTCCCCGGCAATCTCCTCGACTATCTCTTCCGAAATTTCCTCTGAGACCTCTTCGACGGCCCCCTCCGGCGCCTCAACCTCCTCCACCGGCTGTTCGGCGGCGGGCTCTTCCTCGGTCACCTGGGCGACCACAACCTCCTCCTCCGCCTCGCCGGCCGGCATCTCCTCCTCGGCCCAGATCGAGTCCTCCTCAGCCCAGAGGGTATCATCCTCGGTCATCACGTACTCGACGACCGGCTCTTCTTCTTCCGGAGCCCGACGTAAGAGGCTCAATACCCTGTTCACGACGCGGCCGACGGGATTGCCGCCAATCCGATCACATCCGGCGACGGCCAATACCACCAGCATCAGCACGATCAGCAGCGCGCCGGTTCGTCTCCCTTTCGGGGAGAACAGGCTACGGTTCTGGAAGTGCACCGGGTCCCCCCTGCTCGGTCAGTAGGTACGTCACGGCCTGGAAGCCGATCTCGATCTCCTCCTCAGCACGGCTCATCGTCATATTCCGAACATTGACGATGCGCGGAAGATTCGCGATCGCACTGAGGAACGATGCGATCTCATGATACCCACCCCTCACCCGTATCTCGATGGGCAGCTCAGAATAGAACTCCACGGGCACAACGGGAAGCGGCCGGAACAATAGAAACCCAGTACCGGCCCGGTTGCCGACGTTCGTAATCGATTTAATGAGATCCGGGATCTCTCGGTCCGACGGAAGCATCTGCTTGACCCGCTCCCATTGCCGGAGGAGCTGGTCGAGTTCTGCCCGCATCTCGTCAATACGCATCGCCGCCACCCTGGCCTGCTCTATCTGAGCATTGCGGGAGGCCAATTCATCTCTCATAGTCACGATTTTGGCCCGGTTCCTCGAATAGGAGAAGAAGTAGAAGAGAACCAGGATGAGGACCGCGGCTATGATCACCAGAAGATTCTTCTGGACCTTCGGATCTCTTAAATCCACTGCAATCCCCTCGTGTCGGGTTGCCTGGAAATCTTGTCTACCACAGTTCGGATTCGTGGCCCGGCGGCCTCTCAGCGCCCTCTACGGGGGATACCCTGAGAGAGACCTGGAAATTCATCACCTCACGCCCTTCGGCCTCGCCCTTCTGCAGCACACTCAAATCGACATCGCTCAGATAGGCGGACGACTCCAGTCTGTTCATCAGGTCGGCAACGATGAGATTCGAGTACGCCGCCCCCTCGAGGTAGACGTGCAGATCCTGCTCCCTGAATCCTGTGAGCCAGAGATAGTCGGGCAGTAGCCCGCTGACCTCATCGAGCAGGTGCACCCGGAGGAATCGGTGCCGATTCAAGTCCCGTATCATGTCTGTGCGATACCGCACCTCTTGCTGCCGATGCGCCAGCTCGTCGACGAGGGCGAGCTCCCGGCGAAGACGGTCAAGCTCGAGGTCGGCTGCAGTGATCGCAGCCTGGAGCGACCGCATCCGCGTCTGCTGGAGGAAGAAGAGAATAATGCAGAGGACGATCACCGAGCCGATGACCACGATCGGAAATGCTGCCTCGACCCCGCCGGGCAACCTGATCGCAGGCGCACCTCTCTTCTTGACTTTCCGTTCTTCCTTGGGCAGAAGGTCAATGCGAATCACTGCGACTACTCCCTCATGGCAAGCCCGATGGCCTGGGCGATGATGGGCCCTGTCGACTTCGGCCCCTGAGGACCGAACAGATCGGGCGCGTATTCAATTCGCTGGAAAGGATCAATGATTTCAACGGGGATCTCGAATCGCTCCTGGAGAAAGTCGGCCAGTCCGGGGATCATCGCTCCCCCTCCGCTCATCACGATCCGGTTCATTTTTCTTGTTTCGTCGGAGGACGGAAGATAGGGAAGCGTCCGCTCTATTCCTACCGCCAGATCCTCGCCGAAGGATCGCAGGATCGGCTGGAGTTGGTCCATCCCAACCGCCTCGAGCGACTCTCCCTTGAGGATTTCCGTTGCCTGCTCGTATCCTACCCCCAGCTCCTTCTGGAGCCTCTGACTGCAATCCCCCCCGGCTGTCGATAGATCCCGGGTGAAGAACGAAATGCCATCCTTGACGAAGTTGATGCCGCTCGTCTCTGCTCCCACATTGACGAGGGCGATCAACTGTCCAGGCTCGAATCCGTAGTTCGCCTCGTACACATTCTGGATCGCGAACGCAGCAACATCGACCAGCACCGTGTCGAGCCCTGCTTCCTGAAGCAGATTGACTCGAGCCGTGACGTTCTCTCGCTTCGCGGCAACGAGCAGTACGTCCATCTGATCGGGGGCGCTCTCAGTGTCGACGATCTGGAAATCGAGCGAGACGTCGCTGATGTCGAACGGCACGTGCTGCTCTGCTTCCCATCGGATCTGCTCGCGAGCCTCGGCCTCCCTCATCTTTTCCATGGTGATCTTCTTGACGATCACCCCACGCCCGGAGAGAGCCGTTGCCACTGCAGTCTTGGTGATCCCCTTCGACGCAAACAGCCCCTTGATAGTATCAACTACTACCTCGCGGTCCATCACCTCGCCGTCAACAATAACATCCGGAGGGAGAGCACCAATGCCGTAGTTATGGAGCATTGCGCCCTTGCCTCCGGTCTCCAGATCGACGACCTTGATCAAGCTGGACCCGATGTCGAGGCCGACGTTCCGGCGCTTCTTCTTCGGTAAGAACCCCATGTTGGATCGCCCCCCTACTTCCAGGGCACTCCTACAAGGCAGGACGCCCGACTGAGCCCCGTGAGCCGTGGTGGGTGCCCATGACGCCTCGTCCCCGGTCGTCTCGCTAGTCCAGTTCGCCGATGTACCTGCGTATCTCCGCTCCCCTGATATGCCACCGCTTGCCGATCTTTCTGCCCCGCAGCTTAGCATCCCTGAGATGTTTTCTGACTGTCTGCTCGCTGAGTTGCAGTATTTCGGCTGTCTCAAACACGGTATAGAGCTTTCTCGGATCGATACTCTCTGGGGCAAGGGGCATCAGGAGAACCTCAATAGGCGGATACCATAAGCGACGACAAGTAGCCAAAAAAATATACCCTTGTGCTCACTTATTGTCAAGTACAAAAATACGCCCTCATTTCGCTGGAACGACGGCCGGGATTCTCCCCTCGTTTTTGTCTTGACATTCGCCGCCTTGCCGGGTAGATTTAGTAACCGGACAACGCGAGACTCACTTGGACTGCTCATCTAAAGATAGTGCAACTGGGTTGTTTCCGCAAGAGGAGGACCACAATGAAACCTCTGAGCTGGCCGAGACTGGCTTCAATCCGGACGATCGCGCTGGCGGTCTCCATCGTCTTTCTGGTGCTGGCGGGGGGGTGCAGTGAAAACGACAACCGACTGCTCCGAGTAGTGAGCATCAACTTGGGAGATCCTCTGCACAGTGACATCATCGATCACGGCGAGATCGAGATCGACACCGATGACTTCGATAGTGATGGGGACGATATGGAGGCGTACGGCTGGGACGACTCCATCTCTGACGACATAGTTCCGGTCACCCTCTGCTATTCCCCGGGTGCCGGCCTGGGGACCTTCTCCGTGCAGGCTGCCCGCGTCACCGAGTACCGCATTACATATCGCCGGATCGACCAGGAACCTGTGGTGCCGGAGGTCGTGCAGGGCTATCTTTCGGCCGAGGTGACTGCGGGAGAAGAGTGTGCGGGAGTGATCAACATCATGGCAGTGGCAAGTCAGGCCAAGATCGCAGAGCCGCTCTCTTCGATCGCCTCACTTCAGGAATTGGGCGGGCACAGCTACTATGCGGGAACGGGGATACCGCTCGATGTGATCGCTGACGTGGAGATCACAGGAGAGGATGTGGCGACGGGCGCAGAGCTGAAGGCCAGCGGCTCCCTGCACATCACGTTCGCCGACTGGGTGGATTAGGGGCACACGAGACCATCGACCACGACTGCATCGCAGGCGATCATCTACCTGCAACTGCGATATAGTCACGGCCTTCTCCGGGAGCAAACGGCTTCCCTGAGAAGGCCGAATACTCTTCTTCTATTCTCAGCCCTGCCGCGGCGATAGACTTCCTCATATCATCCGGCTCCCACGCCGAGAGCCGCGACACCGTGGATCGGCATGCCCAGACTTCGCCGTTTTCCTCATCCTGTCGCTCGAGCGTGAGAAAGGAGGCGATGATCTCATCGCCCGACGCTGCCAGCAGCTTGACGACCCCGATTCTCCTCCCATTGACCTCGCCGGGCTTGTACACGAGGCGATGGCTATCCGCGCGCAGCGACGCGTAATCGAGTATCTGAAAAAGGAATCGTCCACCGTCGTCGAGCTGTTCCGCCACCGCCTTCATCGTGCGGGAGAGCGCATCCTCGTCGGGGAGCATCGAGAGGGAGTTCCCGAGACAGAGCGACAGGCCGAATTTCTCGCGAGACGTCTCGGCCATGTCATGGATCGCCCATCTCACGCCCCCGGAGCCTTCCCATTTGGCCCGGGCATAGGCGATCATCTCGGGATCGGCATCGCGGGCCACGACCCGGTACCCGAGACGGGCGAAGAACGCGGCGTGAATGCCAGTACCGCATGCGACGTCGAGTACGCCGGACCTGTCGGCAGAGGAGGCGGCCGCAACCTTTCGCAGGAGATCTTCCTCGCGCTTCAGCCGCGACTCCTCGTCTACGAAGAAGTCGTACACCGCGGGCTCCGACAGGAACTCCCGGGCAGAACCCGTCGCGTCGCTCGTCACTTCACTACTCCCTCCTCATGCTCACCGGCCTCGAGCCGCCGGTCGCAGGCGCGCCGGGTCACTTCTCTCCCGCAGCCGCCAGCTGATCCCATGCCTTCTCATAGGACCCGAGATCGCTCTCCGAGAAGAGCACGAACCGCACCTCCTCGAATTCGTGCTCGCGCAGGAATTCTCGAACCGTCGAGAGCGCGATTCTCGCCGCACGCGAGATAGGAAACCGGTACGCGCCAGTACTGACCGAGGGAAAGGAAAGCGAACGGATCCCGCGGTCCTTCGCCAGCGCCAGGCTGCTGTGGTAGGCATTGCGGAGCAGGCGATCTTCATCCTTGTCGCCTCCCGCCCAGATCGGGCCGACGGTATGAATTACGTGCTGCGCTCTGAGGTTCCCCCCGGTGGTAATGACCGCCTCTCCCGTAGGGCACCCTCCCTGCCTTGCACGGATCGCCGTGCACTCTTCCAGAATCTGCGGGCCGCCGGCCCGGTGGATCGCACCATCGACCCCACCTCCCCCGAGCAGGCTCGAGTTGGCTGCGTTGACGATCGCCTCGGTCTCCTGTTGCGTGATGTCACCGCGAATCAGTGAGAGCCTGGTGTTGCCCACCATCGTCTCCATTATCGCCATCCTCCTCCATCTGTTCCTGACATCCTTCTCCATCTATTCCCGTCATCGTTCTCCATGTATTCCCGGCATCCTTCTCCATCCGTTCCGGTCATCCTCCCGGATCCATTCCCTGCCACGTCACCCTATCGCAGCACCCTCTGCTCGGACAGTGCAGCGATCTCTTCCTCGGAGTATCCCAGAGATCTGAAGTCGAGCACACTCCACGGAGAGTGACAATCCGCACAGCCGAGAGCTCCCTCGCGGCGTATCGCATGATCGATCTCCAGGCAGGCATCGTGCGGGATCCAGCGGGCTTCGATATTCCTGCCGGCGGCGACATCCGCATAGGATGCTATGTTCCATTCATCGACGTCGAGGAACGACAGAAACCGATCCAGCAGATACTTCTTGAACATCCAGCTGTACATCTTCTTCATCATCCCCTTCTCCATCTCGGCCGCGGCGGCAGCCAGGGGATCTCCGGTCGAGTGGTACACGGGAAGATTATACGGTACCAGCATGCCCCCGAACGGGCCGATGTTGCCGAGATCGATGTGCTGCCTCCCGTTGTACAGCTTCATGGCATAGAGCTTCGACCGGCCCTGACGGGCGATCGGCTTCATCACGCTCTCGTACCAGCCCGCGTAGTCGAATCCCGCGAACTCAGGCCAGACGTGCGTTGGGTCGTAGAACCGGTAAGAGCCCTCACCGTCCGGCCGGTCGCCAATGGGATTACCGAAGAAGGTCGCTGAACCGTTCCACCAGCGATAGATGATCCCTTTGCCCGGCTCATTATCTTTCAGGATGTCGGCAAATCCATACAGCCCGTCATCAGCATCGTAGACACTGCGGGAGAAGTCGCAGAGCGTGACATTGTCTGGATGGAGGGAGGGGATGTGACAGGTCTGGCAGGCGATGATGTCAACATGCATGTTCAGGTACGGCGATGTGTATCGATCTGACCTATGGGGAGCGCGCGCATGGCAGTTCTCGCACGAGACCTGTACGTCGGGGAGGTCGTTGGCCATCAACGTCGTGGTGTGCGTGCCCTTTGCGATACGGTGACCTCTACTCTCGTGGCAATCGAGGCAGCCGACACCGGCTCTCGCGTGCACATCCCATGATGGTGAGAATGGCGTCCCCCGTTTCGATCCTGGATGAAGCACCCGGGGATACGGCTCACCCCTGTCGACGATGTTCTGCATGAAGCTGGGATCGGTCTCGTCTACGTACACGTCCCCGCCGAAATTGTGCTGATGGCAACGCAGACAGTTCTGACTGATGGGGATGCCCACCGTCAGTGCGGCACGAAGAGATCGGTCCTGTCCCCATCTCGTACGTCCGTCGTCGTCGACCACCACGACCTTCTGGTTCAGATCGTAGGCGACGGAATGGCAGATGAGGCAATCGAGCGCATGCTTCTCCTCCGGCAACGTCCGGTACCCCGGCATGATCTCGCCAAGCGGGGCGGCGTACTGCCCGCCGATATGGCACTGCCCGCATCCCGTCGAGAACGTATCTCCCTGCTGGCTCACGACCAGTTCCGCCCAGGATGTCATGACGAACGACCCCGGTTTCGGACAGGGGCGATCGATCTTGCCCATCGGGAAGTTGTCCGCGACCTGTCCGTTGAACCCGTACACATTGGGGTGGCGGTCAGTGAAGAGCCGATAGTGAGCCGATCCCGTGACGTCATCGAGAAGACTTACCTGATGCGATCTGCCCTGCTCATCTTCCACCTCGATCTCGGCGTGGCACCTGATACATGTTGCAGGACCTTCGTACGCTCTGATCTCTGCTTCCCGAAACCGGTCGATATGAGCGAGGAACGGCCGGAGGTCCGGGTGAGGCGCCGCCTGAGCGAGGAGAGAATCCGCCAGCGCCTCGAATTCCCCATCGGCCAGCGGCCGCACCGGGAAGACGATCTCGGCGGGACGCGTCTCCGGCGGCATCGCCTGATGGACCAGGCGGGAATAGATCCCCCGGCAGCCGCCCGAAGCGATGGACGCCAGAGCGGTACACAACAACACGGACCGCGCCCACTTCACAGGCATCGCGTCTCCCTTCTCAGTGGTTGGCGCCTCTCCCTTCTCCGTGGTCGGCGTGTGCGAGAATCTCTTCAGTATCAGCAACCGAAAAACACCATATCGATCCTGAGCCTAGACTCCGAACAGGTCACAGAGGAGCGACTCGAGCCGCCTGGCCAGAGAAGAAAACGAATAGTACCGCCGCCCGAGCTCGTAGTTGTGGTCTGCCATCTCCCGGGCCAGATCCGGATCCGACAGCACTCTCCTGGTGAACTCGACCGCCTCGTCCGTCACATAGTCATCCAGCTCGATCACCCTGAATCCCTTCGGCTTCAGATCCGTGGCGAAGATCGAGTAGTTATTGACGACGATCGGGCTCCGGTAGTAGATCGCCTCCAGGAACGCGTTGCCGAAGCCCTCAAAGGTCGAGGGATAGGTCACGAGATCGGCGTGGGGATAGACATCCCAGATCGTATACACTTTCTGTCCCGTCTCGGTGGTACTCCGGCGATCTGCTATCAGGGCCGATTCGAAAAGGGTGTCGACACCCATGAGCTGCGAGTACTGACGGACTCTTTGCTCATAATCGTGCCCCTCGTCGTCGGAGGCGTACGATATCACCAGCTTCGCCTTCGTCCCCAGACGCCTCACGAGCTCGATAGCGTGCTCGATCCCCTTCCGCTTGACGACCCTCGTCGGCTGGAGCACGAATGTCTCATCGTCAGCAATGCCGAATGCTTGCCGCACATCGAGCGCATAGTCATCGAGAGGCGGAGGTGGATTCTCGAAATCCATCACGTTGGGAATGATCCTCGCCGCTATCCCCCTCCTCAGGCCGAGTTGGTGCGCTGCCGAGGAGTTCAACACAACATGGCGTATCGTGGGCAGGTGAGGTGGGAACGCCATATTGAGGTACTCCCAGACGACATTCGTGAGAAACCGTTTGCGCTCCCAGTAGAGATCGTGGTGATGCCCGATCGTGGGGATCCCGGTCTCAGAGATCACCTCGCAGATGGCAAGCCCAAGCGGTATGTTCAGTGGTATGGAGAGCGCATTCTCCGTCACGAGAAGTTGAATCTTGAACTCGTTGATGAACCGATAGAGCTGCTCCTTGAGCCGCTCCTTCACTTCGTTGATCACCTGGGTGAGGGAGCGATCGCGGGTCTGCATCACAAAGCACCGGTCGTATATCTCCTTGATGAGCGGGTGGGTGAAGTGAGCCTCTTCCACAAGGAGCGACCGTTCCTCCGGCCAGTCGAGCTTTCCCGCCAGGTAGAAGCAGGTGGCCCCATTCTTCTCGAAGAAGCGGCTCCACTTGGCCGCTTCAAGGGAAACACCATCCGTCCCCGCGAGACGGGTTGACACAAAGCCGATTCTCCGAGGCATATAGACCGAGCT
>LJUI01000075.1 GCA_001303705.1 candidate division TA06 bacterium SM23_40 | reverse complement strand
CAGAGATATCTCAAGAGGACCCATACGTGTGGTGAGCTCCGCAAGGAGCAGGTCGGCGAAACCGCTGTGCTCACGGGGTGGGTGGCTAGGCGCCGCGACCATGGAGGGCTCATCTTCATCGACATGAGAGACCGGTACGGCGTCACGCAGGTTGTATTCGATCCTGCCGATGGCCCCGAGCTCCACGCGCAGGCTCGCCGCCTGAAAGGGGAGTATGTGATCGCCGTGCAGGGGACCGTGCGCGAGCGTCCGGCGGGCATGGCCAACCCGAACCTGCCCACAGGAGAGATCGAGGTCCGGGCGCGCCAGATCGAGATTCTGAATGAGTCGCTCACTCCTCCGTTCGTCATCGAGGACGAGGAACGGGCGGGAGAGGAACTTCGTCTGCGGTATCGGTACCTCGATCTGAGGCGGCCGTCGATGCAGCGTACGATCGTGTTGCGGCATGAGATCAGCCAGGCGCTGCGGAGATACCTCTCATCGCATGGGTTCGTGGAGATAGAGACGCCGATCCTCACCCGCACCACTCCTGAAGGGGCACGCGATTTCCTCGTCCCCAGCCGGATCCATCCCGGCAAGTTCTACTGCCTGGCGCAATCTCCGCAGATATATAAGCAGCTCCTCATGGTGGCCGGGTTCGATCGGTACTTTCAGATCGCCCGGTGCCTGCGCGACGAGGATATGCGGGCCGACCGGCAGCCCGAACATACTCAGATCGACATCGAGATGAGCTTTGTCGAAGAAGAGGACGTGCTGGCGATGGCGGAGGAGATGTTCCGCTACGTCTTTAAGGAGACGCTCGGTGCCGATCTCGGTCCCCCGTTCCCCCGCATCCCGTTCGCCGAGGCGATGCTCCGGTTCGGAACCGATAAGCCCGATATCCGGTTCGGGCTCGAGATCGTCGATCTCTCGCATCTCGGCACTGAGTCGGGGTTCGGGGTGTTCGACAAGGTTCTCGCCGACGGCGGTGTCGTGAGAGGACTCAATGTGAAGGGAGGAGCGCAGACGGCCCGGAGCGCGCTCGACCGGTGGGAACGACTCATAAAGGAGCATGGCGCGGGAGGGCTCGTCTGGCTGAAGCGAAAAGAGGGAAAGACGACCGGCCCATCGGCCAAGTTCCTGAGCGCGGAATGGACCGGGGCGATGGAGAAGAAGATGGAGGTCGAGGAGGGAGACCTGATCTTATTTGTCGCGGGGAGGAAGCGGACGGTCGAGCGGGCCTTGGGAGTGCTCCGCACCTCACTCGGGAAGGAGCTCGGCCTCATCCCGGAAGACGTCTTCCGGTTCTGCTGGATAACGGAATTCCCTCTGTTCGAGTGGGATGAGGATGTCGGGGCGTGGACCGCGACCCACCATATGTTCAGTATGCCCCGGGAAGAGGATATGGATCTGCTTGAGACGGACCCCGGCCGGGTGCGCGCATATCTTTATGACCTTGTCTGCAATGGTGTCGAGTTGGCCTCCGGCTCCATCAGGATTCACCGCCGTGAGATACAGGAGCGGGTGATGAAGGTAGTCGGGATCAGCCGCGAGGATGCGGAACGCAAGTATGGATATCTGCTCGAGGCATTCAACTATGGAGCTCCTCCCCACGGCGGCATAGCTCCCGGTGTGGACCGGATCGTCATGCTTGCAGCCGGGAGGGCCAACATCCGCGATGTGATTCCCTTCCCGAAGACTCCATATCCGCCTGGAACAGTGAACAATCTAGTCGAGGTATGGCTTTCTCTGAGCCGCGGAGCTCTGGGCTGTGACATAGCCGTGTTCGTGAGCCTTGCGTCAGGAGATTGGCATGTTTCCCGGAGAACCATAGAGGTTGGGTCCCGGACTGTGCGGTGCAGGCGGATCGGGAGGGCGATGTGCATCAGGAAGGCTCATTAGGCCTTCAGCTCTGCGTCTGTACCAGATCGGTCATTTGCCCTTGTATTGTCTGATGTTGAGGGCTTTCCATTGTAGGAGAGGGTGACGCCTGATTCTGTCGCTCAGGGCTTCGTCTGAGGTGAGGAGCGAAGGATCGATCTCGCCAGCATCGAGCAGTCGATCCAGGAACTGCAATTCGCGGCCTGAGAGTGGGAGCACGATCTCGAACGTCCGACGACATTCGTCAACCAGACGGCCTCCCCATTCCGCCGTCTGCTTGACGCTCAGTGGGGAGGGACTGCGCAGCATCGGTATCAGGTGGTTTCTGAGCTCATCTACCGTGAAATCTACATCATCTGTGGAGATCGTTCGCCAGTCCGTCCGGGTCGTGGCACCGAGAGCGACGAACGCCGGTCTTAGATTCTGGCGATCCAGTTCGAGGCGCGTCAGGAGCTGGTGCACGTCAAAGAGATCTCGCGCCTGCCGGCGGGTCAGCAGAGCCACGAGCTTGCTGGCTGCGAGCTCGTGGGTATCGAGCGTTAGTATCCCCGAAGCTCTGTACGAACCGACCGAGCGGGAGTCTCTAACGACAGGTGGCCATAGGGGGATGCGAAACATGAAATTCAAGTCGATCTCGAGGTTCCCTCCGAGCCCGAGGGCGCTTCGATAGCGGAGTACCCACTTTCCTCCAGCGTGATCTTCTGGGACGCGACGGACAGCAAGGTCTTCACGCGCGCAGACCGCTCGGATCGCTTTCTCGATCTTTGGTCGTTCCTCAAGCATCAGGTTCCTGTCAGCAGCACCGATGTAGTTGAGGTCCAGGTCGACAGATAGACGTGGAACGTCGAATACGAACAGATTCAGAGCCGTGCCGCCCTTGAGCGCCAGACGACTCTGGAGAAATGGGTGCCTGCCAAGGCTCTCGAGCAGGTTGAGTAGATGGATGGCCTTTTCCATGACTTCGGCCCGGAATCCAGTCGCCTCGGCCTCGGAGACTAGTCTCTCCTTCGAGATTCTCATCTGACCTCCGCCCAAGACCGCTCGAGTACTGCGGCTGGCACGATCAGGTTCCAATCGGGTATGAAGTGCCCGGGCTTTCTAGCACCGCGGCTCAGGTAATGGGGGTTTCGCGGTCGATGGTCGCGCAGAGGACGGAGATGGGCCTCCTCGACCATGAGGGCATCGCGATGCTGATCCAGAAAGAAACCCACCTTGGCCACGGTCGTCGCATTGCCGAGAAGGAGGGCGTAATCGACGACCCGGTTCAGATCGAAGAACTCCACTGACTCCAGCGAGCGCCATATCTCTTCCCAGCTGCCCCCGAGATCGGGTCGGTCAAGGACGTCGACCAATGTGCGCTCGAGACTTGTGACCCGAACTGGGATCCCGGCTCGTTCGCCAACCTGGACTCCGAAGTTCATCTTCCCCTGAGCCCGAAGTTTCCTGGGGAACAGGACGCAGCGGAACCGATATGAGCGGAACGTTGCCGGAGCCGATTTTCGTTCAGCCAAATAGAAGAACTGCTCGTAGACAGAGTAGGCATTGCCATGGAACTCTAGAGCCGTGTGGTAACCGAGCACTGCATCGTCAGTCATCCTGGCTGCAAGCAGATACGGATCGACCGGGCACGTATCAGGAGATGCCCCCGGGGGTACGACTGCGTACAGGCCTCGACGCACCGGCAGGATGCGTCCTTGCTTCCGGTGGTGGGCGAGGAGAGCCTTGCGGGTCCAATGATTACGGGACCCTTGTTGCGCGAGGAACTTATCGAGTTCTGAGACCGTGAATACAGGATGTGTTGAGAAGAACTTGTTCAACTTCATTGGTTCGGCTCCAGTTGACAAAGGGGTGAGTTAGGGTAGATAACTTTAGCCTTATGTCGCCGTGTTGTCAACCGAATAGTGGCGGAACTTGACATTTTAGCGAGAAGAGGCTAACGATATTAGCCTCTTCTCGCCCTGACGTCAAGTTCGGTGTCTTGCTCCCGCGAGAGGGGTCTCGTCGTGCGCATAGGCGCGCGATGGCAGGTTGCGGACGTAGCAACGGTCATGGGCGGGCAGCGTGGCCGGGTACCGCCCCTCAAGAGCTGGAAATAGACGGCAACCTCCTCTATCTTCAGGGGATATGGAGCGGCTCGATCCTACCGGGGACGCCCGAGAATTTCCTTGCCTCAGGCGGTCGCATCCCTTATACTTGGTGTGCATTCGGAAGGAGCATACTGCCTTTCCGGTCTTCCGTCGGTCACCGATCACATCGATCGGTCCCCTCTCAAAGGTCCCTGGATGTGCCTCCCGGCCTGAACAAGGCCTTACTCCTCTCCCAGACCCGGTCAATATCCTCGACTTTGATAGATCTCGGGGAGCGGCGAGAGGATCGCGGGAGTCATTTTCTTTTCTACGGTTGTTACCATATGGTGATGTGCCGTCTTCACTCGACCCATGAACGGGGAAGAGTCAGATCGTCTGTGAGGAGGGCACAGAGTGAACCATAATGCTGGCAGCGGTCTCCCCGCGCGGGATGAGGCCCAGCGTGGGCGTGGTTGAGGTCTTCGCGTTGATCTGCCCAAGCGAGGGTCAGCGGCGCCGGGTAGGGGGGGCTGTGAACTGAGCGAACTGAGGAGGATGACAATGCCTAGGATGAATGTGCGTGGAGATGTCGGTCTCGCCTGCTGGGCCGCAATGGCGTTGCTGGTGGTCTCGGTGGTTTCGGCCCAGGCCCAAGAGGTCGTCTACACTGATCAGGTGCCTTCCCCGGCGGTCGGGTATATGGAAGGGCATCTCATCGTCGGAATGGCAGCATCTGAAGGGTATTCGGCGATCACGGCCGAGGGGAGGGATAATGCCCGGGGCGCGCTCGCCGCACTCAACGAGCAGTTCGGCGTCCTGGACATGAGGCCCCTCGTCAATATCGGTCTGCTTCAAGGGAGAGTAACCCTGGAGAAACTTGCCGGCGCCTATCTACTGAAGCTCGCGGGAGAGGCCGATTTGGTCGCCGCGGCCCGCACCTATGCAGGGATGTCTGCCGCCTCCACGAGGTCCCGAACGACCCGCGGTTCTATCAACAGTGGGGTCTTCGGCAACAAAACGACCACGATGTCGATGGGCCCGAGGCGTGGGACCTTTCGACGTGGGATACGACGGTCGTCGTGGGGATCACCGACACGGGCGTCGATTGGGATCCCCCCGATCTTGCCGCCGATATCTGGATCAATTGGCTCGAGGACATCAATGGCAACGGGCAGTTCGACACCATTCCCGAGGCCCAGGGAGGCGACATCAATAACTTCGATGACGACGGGAACGGGTATATCGACGACGTCATCGGGTGGGATTTTGTGACGCTCAGCCCGAGCCAAGTCTGTCCCGGCGAGGACTATACGGCAGACAACGATCCCATGGACTTCGACGGTCACGGAACGCACGTCTCCGGCATCGCCGCGGCCGTGACGAACAACGGAGTCGGTGTTGCCGGCATGGCACGTGACTGCCGGATCATGCCGCTCCGGGTGGGATGGCAGGCTCCTGACTGTCAGACCGGCCTGATAAACATGTCATTTGCGGTAAGCGGTATCGCCTATGGTATCCAGAAGAGCGTGACCGCCATCAACATGAGCTATGACACGAGTGGCGGGGTGATCATGCAGGCGATGCGGGATGCATACGCGGCGGGCGTGGTGATGGTCCATTCCGCCGGCAACGACAATCTGAATGCTCCCGACGTAGTCGACATCATGGCCGATACCGTCCTGTCTGTTGCCGCCACAAACCAGCAGGATGTGAAGGCGGGGTTCTCCAACTACGGGGCGTGGGTCGATGTGAGCGCCCCCGGCGTAGGCATCATGAGCACGTTCTTCAACGACGGTTATGCGGACCTCCAGGGGACGTCGATGTCTGCGCCCTTCGTAACCGGGCTGGCCGGGCTTATCAGGTCGCAGTCTCCCGGGCTGGCGGTCGATGAAGTGATAGCGAGGATAAAGGATACAGCGGAGGATATCGACTCGCTCAATCCGGGGTATGAGGGCATGCTCGGCACCGGGCGGATCAACGCGTACCAGGCGCTTGGCAGCCACCTGTACTCGTTCCTCGACACCGAGGTCTACTGGGTCGATGACAGCGGCGCTGCCAACCCCAACGACCGGGCAGAGGTGGGCGAGACGGTCGACTTCATCGTCCAGCTCCGCAACTACCAGCCGTGGCTCGACGCCGCGAACATCGAGGGAAGGCTGCGCACTGATGATCCGGACATCACGATCGTCGACTCGGTGGCGACGTTCCCCGATATCTTCGCAGGGTGGTTCGGGAGCAATACCTCCAATCCATTCCAGTTCAGGGTAGACGGCGGTGAGCCGCGATGGGTGACATTCGTACTATGGAAGGATGCGGATAACCCGCCTCCCCCGAACAACCGCGAGGATACGCTCTCTGTTCTCATCGACCACCCGGCAATCCTCCTCGTCGATGACGATGGCGGGGACGATGCCGAGGTCGCGTATGAGGATGTGCTCGGGGATACCTTCGATATGCTGTACGACATCTGGGACGTCGCCGAGCAGGGGAGCCCCGACTCCTACGTTCCGACCGCTGAGCTCGTGATCTGGTTCACGAGCGACGACAGCGAGACGACGCTCACGGCAAGCGACATGGCGCTCCTCAGCTCGTTCCTCGATGGAGGAGGGAAGCTCTTCCTGAGCGGTACTGACATCGCGGAGGAGCTCTCGGGAGAGACGTTCCTGAGCGACTATCTCCATGCCAGTCTCGTCGCGCCGACCAATCCGGACTACGGTCTGTTCGGCGTAGAGGGTGACCCGATCGGGGACAGCCTCCTCATCGTCGTCGATGCGCAGCCGGGCAAGGACGAGCTCGGCGTCCTGGCCGGTGCAGATAGCTGCTTCTACTACGAATTGGGCGGGGTTGCCGGCCTTCATTACGATTCCGGCACGTATCAGGTCGTCTTCTTCGGATTCGGGTGGGAGGCGATCAATGATGCGCCGCCATCGCCGACAAACGACAAGTGGGAAGTGATGGAGCGGATACTGTACTGGTTCGGCATGCCTCCTCATGTCGGATCCGGCCCGGAGCCGATGCTGGATATCCCGTCAGTCCTCAGGCTCGCTCAAAATCGGCCAAACCCGGTTCGCGAGAGGACGCTCATCACTTATGCCGTTCCGGCAGGCGCCGGGGAGGAGTCGCGCACTGTGGCCGCTAACCTGACGGTCTATAACATCCTCGGCCAGCACGTGCGCACGCTCGTCGACGGGCCGGTGCTGCCGGGCCGACATGTCGTCACCTGGGACCGGCGAGATGGTGCTGGACAGCGGGTTGCGTCCGGAGTATACTTCTACCGTCTCCAGGCGGGCCGGACTCAGGCAACGAGGAAGATGATCGTCGTGAATTGATCTCCCCTGATAGGGGGAGGTCGTTACCACGGTATCGAGAGAAGGGGAGGCCCCGCACGAGGGGCCTCCCCTTCGTTTGATCGGGGGTCGCCCTGGATCGGCGGCACCATCGACGTGGAGTGTGCACGGGGCTCTGGCTGCATGCTTCTATCCGGCTGCGGAGGAAGATATCAATGCGGATGAAGGTCGGGGCAGACAATGAGGTATTGGCGCGTGCGAGCGCCTGGATGCTCTCGAGGATCCGGACGCGGACGAGGCTGGGATCCCGGTCAGGAGTCCGGTCCTGCTGCTGCGCGTCGCTGCTCATCGTATCCCTGTTGTCTGCGGCGTTCTCCATTCTGACGCTCCCTGCGGGGGCGACTCAGGGGGCTGATTCTCCCCCCGAAGTGAGGCGAGCTGTGGAGTCTTCAGACAGGCTCACGCCGTTCATTATCGTTCTGGCTCAGCAGCCCGATTACGAGGTGCTCCACGCCAGGGTTCGCGGGCTCGACCATCAGGCACGGCGCCACACTGTCGCCGTCGAACTGAGGGAGCTCGCCGCTCGCACCCAGGGACCGGTGAAGGATGAGTTGGCGCGCCTTGAGGACCAGGGGCAGGCGAGCGGGACGAGGCCCCTGTGGATGGTCAACGCCGTGGCCGCTGAGCTCTCGGGACGGGCCAGGGAGTCGCTCGAATCCCTTCCCGGGGTCTTGCTCGTCGAACAGGACAGAGCTCTTGCCCCTGCCCTGGATGAGCCTGATGCGTGCAGGCCGGAACTCGGGGAGGTGTCGTCCGTCGATACATCCTGGGCGATCCACCACGTGCGCGCCGATCGGGTATGGAGGCTCGGGTTCCGCGGGCAGGGCAGAGTCGTGGGGATGATCGACACTGGCATCAATTACAAACATTTCGATCTCGCCCATCGGATGTGGATCAACGGTCCCGAGGATATCAACAACAACGGGTACTTTGAGAGCTACCCGGACAGCCTGGGAGGGGATCTCAACGACGTGGACGACGATGGGAACGGATTCCTCGATGACGTGGTTGGGTGGAACTTCGAAGAGAGTGGTCCCGATCCCATGGATGATCACGGGCATGGGACGGCGACGGCGTCGATCGTTGCGGGTGACGGGTGGGCTGGAGTGGCCACGGGGCTCGCGCCCGAGGCCAGAGTCATGGCCCTGAAGGTGCAGTTGACGAGCGAGTTCATTGCAGCGATGGAGTACGGCGTGGAGAACGGAGCCGATCTGTTGAGCTCGAGCCTCGTCATCCCCTGTCATCCCACTCCTTCGTATTCCCTCCGTCTGGCGGGGAACACCCTGCTCGCGAGCGGGACGGTGCTCTCACAGGCGGCGGGGAACGAGGGAGGGTACGGCGGCCAGTACTGCCCGTTTCCTCCGCCGGACGAGGTCGATCCTCCCGCTGACGTGCCGGCACCGTGGTACCCCAGCGACGGGAGCGGCATATACATTGTTTCCCGCCACAGCGGCGTGCTCGCGGTGGGGGCGAGCGTGCCGGAGGATACGGTTGCCTACTTCAGCAGCCGGGGTCCTACCGATTGGGATCTCGCGCCGCCGTTCGATGACTACCCGTTCCCTCCCGGCCTGGCCAAACCGGACGTGGCGGCCCCGGGTGTCGGCCTGCCTGCCGCCCTGCTCACGAGCAACTGGGGGTACAACTACAATTTCAGCGGCACGTCGGCGGCAGCTCCCGTCAATGCAGGGGTGGTATCACTCATGCTCTCGGCGGTTCCCAGCCTGATGCCCGTGGCTATCGACAGTATTCTGGAAGCGACTGCGTTCGATATCGACCCCCCGGGCCGGGACAGCAGTTCAGGTGCAGGACGCATCGATGCCTACCGTGCCGTGGGGACGATGCGCTATTCCTATCCCGAGGTGATTGGCTGGACCATTCTCGATGATGGAGGCGATGGGGACGGTCGAGCTGAGCCGGGCGAGACCGTCGACTGGGTCATCACCTTCCTCGACTCGGCATTGTGGCAGCCCTCGGCAGAGCTGTACTGCTACCTGTCGACAGATGATCCGGAGATCATCCTTGTCGATTCGTCTGCCAGCTTCGGAGATATCGAGAGCGGAAAGACAGGTGACAACGCGGATGATCCGTTCACGTTCACGGTGAGCGGAGGACCGGCCAGATGGGCAACCTTTTATCTCCGGAAGATTGACGGGACACCAGTGGTTCCCGACAATCTGATCGACACCCTCGATCTCCTCATCGGCCATCCCTCACTCCTCGCAGTCGATGACGATGGTGAACAGGGGTTTGCGCCGTTCTATGACGAACTGCTCCGCGACACGCTCGGACTCGTGTACGACGGATGGGAGGTTAGATCTCAGGGGCTGCCGACAGGATGGCTGGGGAACGCCGATCTTGTCCTCTGGTTCACGGGCGCAGCTCCTGAGAGTACGCTTACTCAAGCCGATCAGGTGGCGCTCGGCCAGTTCCTGGATCAGGGCGGCGACCTCCTGCTGTGCGGAGATAATATCGCCGAGGAGATCGCTGAGCGTCCTTTCCTTCTCGATTACCTTCACACCCGCTTCGACTCCGGCGCGACGAGCGACACGCTTATCACAGGCATCTCCGGTGATCCGATCGGAGACGGCCTGCTGCTTGTGCGGGATGGGCCTGCATCAATGGATGTCATTTCGCCCGTTGCCGGGGGGAGCACTGTGCTCGAGTATGAACATTGGGGGGCGGCGGGCGTCCGCCATGAGGGAGAGTATCGCAGTCTCTTTCTTGCATTCGCTCCCGAGCTGGTGAGAGAACCTTCGCCCGAGATTCAGGGCGGGGTTGAACTCCTGAGGCGCGCGCTCTGCTGGTTCGGGGCCGTAGGGGTGGCGGAGCAACGGCTCATGCCCGTCCACCGTCGTCACTTCCTGTCCCAGAACGCACCTAATCCTGTACGCCACACCACGACTATAACCTACTCTATCCCTGCCGGGCAGCGGGTGAGGCTCCGTATCTACAATATGCAGGGCCAGCTTGTGCGCGAGCTCGTGGATGGGATGGTCAGGGCGGGCATCCATCGTGTCGATTGGGATGGATTGAGCGCGGGCGGCCGGAGGGCTGCCTCTGGTATTTATCTCTATAGCCTCGAAGTCGGCACCGAACGGAGGACTCGCAAGATGGTTGTCCTCCACTAGGCACCGCCGGAGCCCCCTTGACGCGAGGAGTCGAGCTGCATATACTCGTGCGGATTGGATGCGATACGGCCGTGCCGCCTCCAGTGTTGGCGGGACGAGAGAGGAGATGGTAGAAGGCGAGATGCCCGACTCTGAATCTCTGAAGTCAGGCCTTACGATGGGAAAGATGGGAGTGTACATGAAGGAGCTGCGTGCTCCTTTCTTTACAGCGTCGGTGATCCCCATTATCCTGGGCGCAACGATCGCGTGGGCGCGGAATGGGATCTTTCACTGGGGTCTCTTTTCCCTGACGTTGGTCGGTGGGATGCTGATCCACGCAGGTACGAATGTGGCCAACGACTATTTCGATCATCGGAGCGGAAACGATGAGGTGAACGTAGAGTTCGTTCGGCCGTTCACCGGCGGGAGCCGGATGATACAGAACGGACTCCTCACGCCGAAAGAGGTGCTGGGCGAGTCGCTCGTACTCTATGCGATCGGCGCCCTCATCGGCCTGTACCTTGCGTGGCAGCGCGGGCCCATCATTTTGTGGCTCGGGCTCGTCGGCTTCATGAGCGGGTTTTTCTACACTGCTCCCCCGATCCGATTCGCACACAGAGGCGTCGGTGAGTTGATGATCGGCCTCAATTTCGGAGTTCTCATGTGTCTGGGTTCGTACTATGTCCAATCGATGAGACTCTCCTGGGAGCCCGTTATTGCCTCCCTCCCGATCGCGCTCCTCATCGCGGTAGTGGTGTACATCAATGAATTCCAGGACTCGCGGGCGGATGAGG
Organism: candidate division TA06 bacterium SM23_40; assembly: GCA_001303705.1. Taxonomy (GTDB): domain Bacteria; phylum LJUI01; class LJUI01; order SM1-40; family SM1-40; genus SM1-40. The sequence goes on along the minus strand of LJUI01000075.1, from coordinate 5,730 downwards.
CCGTGGGGAAGAGGACGCTCGTCGTGCGTCTCGGCCTGAAGGCCGCCGCCCGGGGATATGTCGTGATTCTGGCGCTTGTCTACCTGATTCCCATTCTCGCTGTATCTGCTCGGCACCTGACGCCCTATGGACTCCTCGTGCTGGTGAGCCTGCCCCTTGCGGTAAAAGCGGGACGTACAGCGCTGCTCCACTATGAAGACCGTCTGGAACTCGTTCCCGCGAACGCCACAACGATTCTCATACATCTCACCGTGGGCCTGCTGTTGACGCTTGGCTATCTCCTCGACCGGCTGCTCTAGATGCCGGTTGCTCGGCGCAGCAACATTGCTGACCTGTTCCGGACGCTCCACGGCTGCAACGAATAGAAATCTGAGGATGCTCGTGCGAGGACGGTTGGCCTTTTCACTGGTTATCATGGGTTTCGGCGCGATGGTCGGTCAGCTCGTCCTGATGCGTGAGATCATCGTCGCCTTCTATGGGAATGAGCTCTCTCTGGGAGCGATTCTCGCCTCCTGGCTGCTATGGGTGGGCCTGGGAAGCGCGGTTGGCGCCCGTATCGTCGGTGTCGTTGTGCGCAGCCGGCTCGTGGCATATGGTCTGGCCCAGGCGGCCCTGGCGCTCCTCGTCCCCATCTCCCTGGTCGCAGCGAGAACCGTCAAATCAGCCCTCGGCGTCGGGCCGGGCGAGGTTGTCGGGATCGGCCCAATGCTCTTCTCCTCCTTCGTTCTCCTTGCTCCGCTCTGTCTCTCAGTCGGCGCCACGTTTGCGCTCGCCTGCCGCCTGGCGGGAGGAGAGCAGAGGACAATGGCGGCAGAGATAGGGTGGGTCTACTACCTGGAAGCCGGGGGTTCGGTTCTCGGGGGGATCGCCTTCACATTCATTCTCATCCGGCTATTCCCCCCACTCACTATCGCTATCGTTGCCTTCCTCCTCAACGCGGTGGCAGCGCTCGGCGTATTGGCGTTTCGCTATCGGGCGAGTATCGTCTACCCCCTTCTCATCCTTGGATCCGTGTCGGCGGCCTCTATCGCCCAGGTCACGGGCCTGGTCGATCGACTCGATCTCGGTCTTCTCCGTCGGCAGTGGTCCGGGTTCCAGCTCCAGAAGGTACGCGATTCGATCTATGGGCAGGTAGTGGTGGTCGGTGATGAGTATCAGACGAGCTTGTACGAAAGCGGGCTCCTCGTCCTCACCTATCCTGACCGTGCCACCGCAGAGGAGGCGGTTCACTTTGCCCTGCTCGAACACCCGGACCCCCGGAAGATACTGCTGATCGGAGGAGGAGCAGGTGGATCCCTCGAAGAGGTACTGAAACACGGAGTCGAGTCGGTCGACTATGTTGAGCTCGATCCCACGATCATCTCGATGGCAAGGGAATTCTTCGGTGCTGATGTGAGACGTACGCTCGACGATTCCCGGATCAGAGTCATCGAGGGCGACGGACGGTGGTATGTGAAACGCACGCGATCCCGCTATGATGCAGTCATCCTGGATCTTCCGGAACCGTATACAGCTCAGATCAATCGATTCTATACGCGCGAGTTCTTCCGCGAAGTATCGAGCATCATGGAGGCAGGCGGCATCTTTGCCCTGCGCGTCGCCTCGGCGGAGAACTACATCGCACCTGAGCTAGCGCGATTTCTCCGGTGTCTTCGGGCGACGCTCGAATCCGTATTCGTCAATGTGGAGGTCCTTCCAGGAGAGACCAATATCTTCGTTGCCTCGTCCCAATCTGGCCTGTTGACGTCCGACTATCGCGTCCTGAGCGAGCGGATGGAGAGACGTCAGTTGGAGACTACCTATGTCTCCCCTCACTCGCTTCCCTTCAGGCTCGACCCCGGGCGCGTTCGCTATCTGCATGATCGGATGTCCCAGGGGCCGGCGGTTCGGCAGAACACAGATCTCTATCCCATCTCGTATTACTATGATATGATCCTGTGGTCATCTCGGTTCCAGAGCGGGGAGCGGGTGCTTCTCGAGCGCCTCGCAGGCCTGCACCTGTGGCAGATAGCGGTCGCCATCGCCGTGGCCACGGCTTGCATCGCCCTCGCCGTGATGAAGCTGCCCTCGGCTCGCGGGATAGGGATTCTCGTCTCCGTGGGGACGACGGGCGCCGCAGAGATCGTCTTTGAGGTCATCGCGCTTCTCTCGTTTCAGATCATCTATGGGTACGTGTACGCCAGGTTGGGTATCATCCTGGCGGCGTTTATGTTTGGCCTGGTCCTGGGGAGTGTGGTGTCGACGAGGCGGCTCGTTCCCTCCGCCGCCCGGTGGAGGCTGTACGGCATCAATCAATTGATCATTACGCTCTATCCGCTTATCTTCCTGGGGATTCTCGGCATCCTCATGGGTTGGCAGACGAAGGGAGCTACCTTCGGAGCCGCGGAATGGATTATCCCCCTGCTCACGGGGATAGCCGGGTTACTCGGCGGGGTGCAGTTCCCCCTGGCAGTGGGGCTGTACCTCGATGTCAGGCCGCGGACGAGACATATCGGCGGGATCACCTATGCCATCGATCTCTTTGGCGCGGCGGCAGGTGCCTTCGTGGCGAGCGCCATCGCCCTGCCGGTGCTGGGGATTCCGGGAACGTTGGTCGGGGTATTCCTGTTGAATTGTAGTGCATTGATATTGATCGGCCTGACAGCTGCGAGACCGCGGTCGGGGCTGTGGATGGCTGTGCCGTGAGAGAAGATCATTCAGGCGGAGGACGATGACCGAGCGTGCGGTGGTACAGACGGCAGCAGGTCGGATGGCGACGCTCGCCATTCAAGGGTCGGAGGCGTGTACGACGTGTTGTGCGCGGACGGCGTGTACCATGGGGGCTGACGGCAGCCGCGTCATCGAGGCGTTCAATCCGATAGGCGCGCGTGCCGGCGACACGGTCCGGATCAGCATCGGATCTGGAGTCGTGCTCCTGGCTGCGTTCGTCGTCTTCATCGTCCCCATCTTCGGCATCCTCATCGGGTACGCGGTGGGCGTATCGGTCGGCGGCAGCCAGCACACTGGAGTGGTGGGGGCACTTGTCGGGCTGATCGTCTCGTTTCTGGTTGCTCGATGGTGGGACAGGAGGATGCTCAGGAGTAAGCGGCACGTGCCGACGATCATCGAGATCGTCAGTCGCGCTGATGAGGTCGGCTCGGGGATGGGGGCGGGCTGAGGAGACTGACCGGACGGGAGATCATCGTCTCCTGGTACAGGGGTTGCTCTGGCGGAAGCACCTTCCACCCGGAGATCAGCAGGTACCGCGGCGAGGGTATCCTCGGAGGACGTTCATGATCAGCAAGAAACGGATCGTTGTGGTCGGGCTCGTCTTCGCTATCGGGATCGGCTATCTCATAGTGAGCGCGGTGCGGGAGACAGGCGCGTACTATGTCGAAGTAAGTGAACTGGTACACGGCCGAACAGAGAGCAGCGGTGAAGGCCTGCGCATACAGGGGTTGGTCGTGGAAGGTTCGACGGTGTGGGATCCGTCGGGGCCACAGCTCAGCTTTGTCATGGCCGACAGCGCGGCGAGCGTAGCTGTCATCTACGATGGGTTCAGACCTGATACATACAGAGAAGGAGAGAAGATCATCGTTGAAGGAAGGTACGACAGAGAGGCCGGAGCGATCCAGGCGACCAAGCTGATGACGACGTGTCCCTCGAAGTATGTGGAAAGCGGAGAAGACGAGGATCATGAATAGCGTCGGGCTCGTGGCACTCTACATTGCCCCCTTCTTCGCCATCTATTCTGTGTTCGCTCTTGCCGTCGGGTTGGCGAGGCGCAGCAGGGCCGCTCTCGCGAGTGGGCGCTGGGCTCTTGTCGCCGTCTTCGTGCTGGTCAGCGTCGCCGCGGGCGCACTCATCTGGGCACTGGCATCGCGGGACTTCGGTGTTCGATACGTGGCCCAGTACACTAGCCGGGACCTCCCTCTCTTCTATACGATATCTGCATTCTGGGCGGGACAGGAGGGATCGCTCCTCCTCTGGCTCTGGCTGGTCTCTCTCTTTGCATGCATAGTACTCACCTCCGGGGTGCGGAGGCGAGTGGGGGTGCGCTTCATCTCCGCCGTGGCGTTGACCATCGGCGTCGCGGAATTGTTCTTTGCCTCCCTCGTTGCTCGCATCGCCAATCCCCTGATAACGATTCCACATCCTCCGCTCGACGGTCAGGGTCTCAATCCCCTACTTCAGGATCCCGGGATGATCTTTCATCCTCCCATCCTCTATCTCGGGTACGTGGGGTATGTGGTCCCGTTTGCATTCGCCGTGGCTGCGCTTCTGCTCAGGAGAGAGATCGATGAGTGGCCGGAGATGGGGCGCCGATGGAGCCTCTTCTCATGGGTCGCACTCACCGCCGGCATCGCCCTCGGCATGAAGTGGTCGTATGTAGAGCTGGGTTGGGGCGGGTACTGGGCATGGGATCCGGTTGAGAATGCCTCTCTAATACCGTGGTTTGTGGGGACTGCATTCCTTCACTCAGCGGCGGTTCAGCGGAGGACGGGTGCGTTGAAGGGATGGAACGTGGCTCTTGCAGCACTCACTTTCGAGGGGTGCATCTTTGGGACGTTTCTCACGCGGAGCGGAGTGCTCTCATCGGTCCACGCCTTTGCTGGTTCCTCCCTGGGTCCCTACTTCATCGGCTTCATGCTCCTCTCCGTGTCGGCGGTCCTCGCCATCGGCATGTGGCGCGCCGACGCTTTGAGAGGAGAGCTGAGGACGGGCGGTCTCTTTTCGTGGGAGAGCCTGTTGGTGCTCAACAACTGGTTGTTCAGCGCCCTCGCGTTCGCCACGCTCGTGGGGACGACGTTTCCCCTCTTTTCGCAGGCGTTCGCCGGGAGCAAGATCTCGGTCTCTGCGCCCTTCTTCGATCGGGTGAACACTCCCATTGCCCTTCTCCTGCTCCTTCTCACCGGAGTGTGTACGCTCATCCCCTGGCGCCGCACCGGCCTGGCAGGAATCCCTCGCTCGTCTCTGTGGGCGGCGGGATTCAGTCTGGCGGCGGGAGTCGGTGCGGCACTGGTATTCGATGTACGTTCGCCGTACCGGTTCATTTGTGTTGCAGGTAGTGCCCTTATCGTGGCATCGGTCCTGGCCGAATCGGCACGCGCGGCGATGGTCAGGTGTCGGAAGACCGGCGGCACCTTGCTCACTGCATCTGTCCAGACTATATGGAGAGACAGGAGGCGGTTCGGGGGCTATCTAGTTCATATCGGCGTGGCTTCGATCTTCATCGGGATTCTGGGGTCATCCGTCTTTGAGCACGAGGTCCAAAAAAGTATTGTCGTCGGTGAGGAAGTCGGGATCGGGGAGTATCGGGTGAGGCTCGAGGAGATCGTAACGACCGAGAGGCTGAATGCGCAACTCATCACCACCAGACTCTCGGTCAAACGAGGGGAGCGACACGTCGCGACTCTGGAGCCGGCCCAGGCGTTCTACCCCACTGCTGACAGTCCTATGACAGAAGTGGCAATCCGTTCCACCTTGGCGGGAGACCTGTATACCATCTTCGGTGGCGTATCCGAGGATGGACACGTCGCCCTCAAGCTGCATACCAAACCGCTCGTCAGCTGGATCTGGTACGGATCGTGGCTCGTCGTTCTTGGCGGAGTCTTCGCGTTGACCGATAGGGTACGGCTCGGCAACCGACGTCGGCGAGAAAGCATCGCGTCCGGGGTCGGGTGAGTGCGGACACAGCTTCAGTCTGTCGGAATCTTCCCTGCTGCAATCGGAGGGGAATTGCGCTATACT
>LJUI01000074.1 GCA_001303705.1 candidate division TA06 bacterium SM23_40 | reverse complement strand
GGACAGTAGTGCTCGGGATGGTAGTGCTCGAGATGCTGGTGTTCGGAGCAGTGGTATTCGAGATGGCAGTACTCGGCATAGTGGTGTTCAGCCCGGCAGTGCTGGAGATATTGGTCCTCCAGATGGCACCGATATCGCGGATATGGGCGACGGAGAAGTTGCGGAGACATTCATCGATGGGCTCGGGAGGATGGTGCCTCGTCTGAAGCGTTCTGATATCGTCTTCTGGCACCTGGCGCGCACCGAGCATTCTTCCCCCCACTATGTCGTGGGGTACGCCGCACACTCGATCGTTCCCTACCGGACGATGATTCGGGGGCTGTACGCGGCGGGGATGGCGAGCCCGCCCAGTTACCCCGAGCGGAGCCTCTGCGCCTCGCTCAGGGCCGGATATGAGTGTGCCGAGGCCATCGCGAGAGATCTCAGCATAGATTCACGAGAGCGGAGTGATCTTCGTGAGCAAACAGTCAGTATCGATCGCCCTTCCTGCACATAACGAGGAGGGGAACATAGAGCGCGTAGTGCGCGATGCGCTCGGCGTCCTGTCGCGGGTCGCCGATCAGTACGAGGTGATCGTCGTCGACGATGGGAGTTCGGACGCTACCGCTGACATCGTCGGGCGCCTCGCCGGCCAGCACCCCGAGGTCCGGCTTGTTCAGCACCCCACTAACCGCGGGTACGGCGCCGCAGTCTGGACAGGCCTATCCAACTGCCGTATGGACCTGGCGTTCTTCACCGATGCGGACGACCAATTCGAGCTCGGGGAACTGGAGCGGTTCATGAGCTATGCCCCCACGTACGAGGCCGTGATCGGGTACCGTGCGAAACGCGAGGATCGGCCGCACCGGTACCTGCTCGCGCGGGGATGGGGGCTGTTGGTGAGCTGCTGTCTCGGCGTGCGCGTGCGAGATCTCAACTGCGCATTCAAGCTCTTTCGGAGCGAGAGACTGCGGGAGATCGATCTCTCCGCAACGGGCGCGCTCATTAACGGTGAGCTCCTCGCCAGGCTGATGCGCCGCGGGGTGAGCCTCATCGAGCTCCCCGTGGGCCACCGGCCGAGGAAGTGCGGTGAGCAGAGCGGGGATAAGCCGAGCGTCATCCTCCGCGCGCTCCGCGAGCTCGCCCGGCTCTGCTTCAGGATGTATTAGGGGGGCCACCAGGTAGACGGGCCACTACGTGAGCGAGTCACCAGGTTTCTTGCACCCCCCTGGCATTCCCGCCTGTGCACCCTTGTTTGCCCAACTGATCCTGCTGTCAACATACTAGACACGTCACAATGTCAAGCTCGTTTGCACAGGCAAACGAGCTTTGCACTGCTCCAACGTGCTCGCGCGCATCGAGTTCGGCGGGCGAAGGCATGTGCGGGCACATCCCCTTGTCGTTCAGAGTCCGAGAGGCATGGCGATCAACTCCTCGCTTTCTTCGACTCCGCGTTCCTAACGCCATTTCGCAAACGGACTTGATTCGTGCAGGCAGCATCTCCGTTGAAGCCGTTCGCGCTGGCACGCTTCTTGCCCAGGGTAAGGGTGGTCCGCCCGCGGTGCCGTGGAATCAGGCCGCAGACTGAGCGGGACCGGACTGGGTGGTGACGGAGGGGAGCCGTTCGAAACGATGACCACGGGGAACGAGATGCACGGCAACAGCGAGGGCGATGAGGGTCGGGAGGGGAGAGCGATCCGCAAAACGACGGGGAAAGCCACTGGTAGGATGATCGGGAAAACGAAGGGAAAGTCGACGCGGAAGACAACAGGGAAAGCGGGGGCAAAAACGACGGGGAAAGCGCGGAAGACAATGGGGAAAGCGATCGGCAGCACGCTCATTGGATGGCGACCCGTCGGGGTGCGGCGCCTGGCGGCGATACTCCCTCTCACTGTCATGACGGTGATCTGCTCGGGCACAAACAGAGGGGCGGCGCAGTTTCTCTTCTATCCTCCGGTGGTCATTGATCCCGATCCAGCGGCGCAGTCGGCACCCTCCGTGGCGGTCGACTCACAGGGGAATCCCTGTCTAGTCTATGATTTCGTGGGAGAGATCGGTTCTGCGGCGGGCAATGTCGCGGCAATGAGAGAGTCTTCTCCTCTTGAGGGGGAAGAAGGCGCCCTATTGAGGGGATCGTCCCTTATTCCGGACCGCGTACGCTCGCGAGATAGATATAGCGTAGGAATCAGATTCACACGTTCCACCGACGGCGGGCTCACGTTCCCGGTGAGTACCTGGGTCGACTCGTCCAATACGGTCTGCGCCCCACGGATGGCCATAGATGATGAGGACAACGTCCACATTGTCTATGCCTTTGATCGCGACGGCGATCGCGTCCGATATGTTCGCTCCACCGATGGCGGTATCTCGTTCCTGCCTGGAGTCTTCATCCCGCCGCGCGATGCGGTCCAGCGGAGCCCGGACATCGCCCTCGATCCGAGCGGCAATCCGTTCGTCGTCTGGCACGACGGTGCCGACATCTATGTGAGCCGTTCGACCGACAGAGGCGAGAATTTCCTCATGCCTGTCGGGATAGGGGATCCGGTCCTCATCGACTGTATGCCGTCGATTGCCAGCGATACTGAGGGCAACCCGCACGTCGCATGGACACAGCAACACATGACACCGGTCACCCGATTCTGTCTCGTCTATGCGCGGTCCACTGATGGCGGGCAGACATTCCTCGATCCGTGCGAAATAGATCCGGGGCCAGGGGACCGATCCAGCCCCCGAGTCGCGATCGATCGCACGGGCAATCCCGTCATCGTCTGGACTGATGCTCGCACCCGGTCCCCGTATCTCGCCGGATCGACAGATTGCGGCGCCACATTTCCTCCGGGCCGGTGCGTCGGCACAGACCGCGTGTGGGGGACCGGAGGTTCGATCGCGTTCGACGCCGCGAACCACCCGGTCGTGGCGTGGCGGGAAGAACGGGGTCCGTTCTCGAACATCTGCGTCACGCGTTCGACGGACGCTGGAGTGACGTTTCTCCCCGGGGTGCTTGTCGACAGCATCGACGCGTTGCAGGTAAATACGAGCCTGACGCTCGGTACGGACTGCGGTCCGATGGTGGTATGGGAGGATGCTCGCCCCGTCGCCCCGTTCGACACGGATATCTACTTCGCCGGGGGGTATCCGATCGAGTACGCACTCGGCACCCTTGCCGGCAGAGTGCGCGATGAGAGGACGGGAGGCGGGATCGCGGCCCTGCTCGTGGCGAGGAGAGACGGGTGGTGTGCCCCTCCCGATTCGATCCGGTCAGACTCGACAAGCGGGGAATTCACTCTCGACCTCATGCCGGGTACGTACGATATAGAAGTACAGCCCGGCGCTCCCTATCCCGGGACTGCGTACAACGGTGTCGTCATCGCGCCCGACTCGATTACCCAGCTCGAGGTCCTCGTCTCGCCGGCCGACGTCGTTCTCATCGATGACGACGGCGGCGAGGGATACGAGATCTTGTACATCGAGCCCCTCGACCAACTGGGCATTCGCCACTGCATCTGGTGCGTCGCAACGGACGGAACCTTCCCCATCAGTTGCTCCACGCTCCTCCCTGTGCCCACGATCATCTGGTTCACCGGCGACCAGGAGAACGAGACGCTCACCGAGGCCGATCAGGAGAGTCTCAGGACGTTCCTTGGCGGAGAAGGCCGTCTCCTCCTGAGCGGACAGTTCATTGCAGAGGACATCGGGGATACGCCGTTCTACCACGACTGGCTCTGTGCAGGGTTCGATACCGTCTCCTCTGAGCGTGGGATGTACGGCGAGCCAGGTGACACGATCGGCGATGGGCTGACCGTGGCCATCGCCGGCGCGAACGGCGCGGACAACCAGGTGTCCCCGGACGAGATCCATCCTGAAAACGGTGCTCGGGTAGTCTTCAGATATCCATCGGGTGCTCCCTCGGCCCTGCGCACAGATCACGACGGGGGGAGAGTCGTGTACTGCGCATTCGGCGTCGAGGCGGTCAGCAAGAACGGGCCCGCTCAGGCCACGAGAGGGGAGGTGATTTCGAGAGTACTCGACTGGTTCGGCGTCTCGACGGCCGTGGGGGAGGAGGGAGATGAAGATAGGGAGGTGGCTCTCGATCTCATCGAATGGTCCGTCCATCCGAATCCCTGTCAGGGAGCCTCGAGCATTGTGTACGATCTGGGCGCCCCCCTTCGTGTTGAGATACGGATATTCAATCTCCTGGGACAGCAGGTGCGGAGGCTGATCGACCGCACAGACACGGCAGGTCGTCACTGCATCCGATGGGGCGGGGAAAACGAGCGAGGAGATGCTGTCGCAAGCGGTGTCTATCTTGTCTATCTCACAGTGGAGGGGGGCGGTGAGTCTGCCCGCGAATCGGGGAAGATCGTGCTGTTGCGGTGATGACCGTCCGTTCACCGCGGGGTGCGATGTGGCGTCCCGAGCTCTGCCGGGCAAGCGGATCTGGGTGAGGCGGGTCGGCCGATGCCCTGCCCGCGCAGTACCCGTCTCGGGACGGCCATAGGCTCAGGGGAAAGGCCTGCCACCTCGGGCGGTCCCGTAAATGGGGGATCCCTCATGCGGCGTGAGGAACGCGAGCGCCATGAATCGGAAGTCGGCGATCGACAGTCATCGGGGTGAGATCCGGGCCACAAGAAGAGACCGGGCGTCGGCCGAATTACTCCTTCTCAGGAAGGGAGAACGCCATGTGTTGGCCCAGGATCTGTTCGTGGTCCCGCTTCCCGGGCTTCGTCCTCGTCGCCGCGGCATTGGCCGGCGGCCACCTCGCCCCTGCCGGCACTCTCGACAGGCCGGAAGACCATGTCGCCATCCACATCCCGGAGGAGCGTCTCACGAGCCTCACACCGAACGCCACACAGGGCACCGGCGGCTCCAAGGTGGCGGTCGATGATTCGGGAACGATTCACGTCGCGTACCAGATCTTCGAGAATTCCCAGTTTCCGGAGCTGGGGGAGATCGGTTACTTCTTCAGCACCGATGGTGGAGAGATGTGGGAGGGGGTGAACTGCTACACGCGGTACGATCCCGCAATTGCCGTCACTTCCGATGGCGCTGTCTTCATCGCATCGGTGCGATGTGGCGAGGTGGGACACTGGCTGCTAGGGGAGGCGGTAGTGTACGATCGGCTCGTCGCAGGGCCGCCTCATTGGGAGTTCGAGAGCTGGTTGATCGATACCCAGGAGGGTATCGGAGCGCAATACTCCGGCTTCTTCGGTCCTCCCTCACTCGCACTCGAACCCGTCATGCTTGGGCCACCTGCGGCGGTCTTCGTGTACGAGTTCTCTCGTCCGGAGGAGGTGATACCGACCCCCCACCCAGAGGAGGGTAATCTCCGCCTGTGGAAGAGTTGCTGGGAGCCCTTCCCGGCCGAGCCGGTCGACCTCTTGTCGAGCGGCACCGAGCACACGTTCCAGGCGCCCGCCGCTGCGCACTATGTGAATAGCCTGTTCGAGTCTCGTGCCTCATGCATCGTCCATGTCCATCGTGGATCGGTCGATTCGATCATCCACCTGTATGAACGTCCGTATGGCGGGGAATGGGCGACCGGGACGATCAACCTGGGCACCACCGATACCATGAACGTTCGAGACCTTGTCCATGGTGTCGCATCGCGCGCACCGGATTTCCCGGACCCGCCGCAGCGCCTCCATGCAGCGTGGGTGGAGGAGAGCGAGGGCGGCGGCTCGCACATCTTCCACAGGGTCGCTGGGTACGAGTTCGTCCCCGGTCAGTACATTTGGTCACCGTCTGCCCAGGTGTCGTACTCCCAGGAACGCGCCTCCCACCCGGTCATAGCGCACAAGCGGAGCGTTCCCATGGTCATCTGGGAAGGGGCGAACGACTCCGGCTTCTATGAGATCTGGTGGAGCTACTGGAACGGGAGTGGGTGGGAAGAGCCCCTCAACGTGAGCGAGACTCCGGATGCGGATTCCCGGTACCCGCACATCTGCTACGTGCCGAATGCGGATCCGGCGACCGGGTACCTGCATATCATCTGGACTGAGCCCTGGCAGGGGATCTGGGAGGTGAGATACGAGCGGATGCTGATCGGGGAGCTTCCGGGCGAAGAGTTGGAGTAGCGATATCGCGGGCGGAAACGGCCTGTGGGGACGGCCTCCACTCGGACGTTCTGCCTGAACCCCGGGGCGAACGCGACGGCCCTCGCGTCAGCAGTGTTACGTCACCTGACGCTCACCAGAACGTCCTGGGAGAGGAACGCTCTCCGCCGTGCGGCGAGCCGCGGTCGCCATAGCCCAACCGCGGCGCAGTCACAGGTACACCTTGATCCCCAACCGACCTGCCTTTGCCAGCGTCTGGCCCGAATCGGCATCCTTGACCTCCACCAGGGGCGATTTGCCGCTCAATTCTGAATACTCGGATAACGTGGTAACGATGTTCATCTTCACCTGAGGTTCGGCTGCCGCCCATAGTTGAGGCTCAACATAGAAGTTGCCCGTGCCGAGATCCATTCTTCTGATGAAGCCCAGATCCTGAAACCGCTCCACCTTGGAATGCAGTTTGGCAAGCTCGTGCGCCGATTCCGGGACGGTCATCTCTTTCTTCACCCAGCCCGACCACCCGTCGTCACGAGGCGTCAGTCTGAATCGTACCCAACTGCCCCGTTTTTCCAGGACATATATCTTTTCCCCCTCTATGAGTGGACTGCCTTCATCTACCCGATGGTTGGGGCCGGGTCCCGTCATTATGTCGGCTGCGGGTTTCACGCAGATTCTGACTTCCAAGCTTCGCTCCTCGGCGTATGGGCGAGCGAGGATTCCCTGGCGGATGGAACCACAGTCTCGCGCGGTTGGTGATCTACTGACGTAGCCCTCTGTCTGTCCCCCTCTGATGCCGTGCTCCTCCCCGGTGCTGAACTCTCCCCGAGCGGACCGAGCCCTGCCCTGGACTGGTCCCTGGACAGCAGTTTTCGGCCACAAGCTGGCACGAACTAGCGGATCGTGCTCTCTGTCCGCGGGATCCGGAGGAGGCTATAGACCATAGACTTGCGGCAATGGCGCGAGCAGAACGGCGTCGCCCAGGATGAGCGAGCAACCCGTTGGGGCCCAGAGGGATCACGGATTGCGCAAGTCCAAACAACATATCGGCTTCCGTCAGGGCACACCTTCCTTCGGCGCGCCCCAAGTTCGGTCACGGAGGCCGATCTACACTGGATGCTCATAGATGAGTGCTCACAACTGGCCGTCGAGGCGGTCAAAACCGGGGAAATGAGGGGGTCCACCGGAGTAACAAGAGAGGAACAGATGAGGGCTTACCAGCACAATATGACCAGGAAAAGCCAGAAAGTCAAGGCGGTGCCCACCGAAAAAAGACCAAAAAAACGAGCCGCCAGGCGGCCAGACTTCTGATATGGGCGATCTAGTCGATCGCGTTGCTTGCGGGTTCCTCTTCTGAGATCGCGCACGGCCGGGCAGCTGGTATGGGCAGTCGGATCGGTCGCGTTCCTTGGGGGTTCCTCTTCTGAGATCGCGGGAAGCCTGGCCGGTTCCGCGGTTGTCGCGAACCGGTTAAGAACGGAATCCCTGACGGGGCGGAGCTCGATGGCTCCGCCTCGAACGCCCTACGCGCCGCCCGCCGGAGGGTTCAGGAAAACCGTTGACGGAGGGCGACTCCGGCGCGTATCATCTCCCAGCTGGAATAGCCCGCCGGTACGCCACATTGAGTTCGTCGTACGCGGGGGACGCTGGATGACGCGATCTGCGCCCACCTTTCTCCGTATCTTGAGCTCTTCGTACGCCTGGGACGCTGACCGGAGTATTGAGGGACGATGAGTCACGCCGCCACCTACCTTACTGCAGAGACAGAACAGGGGCGCTCTGCCATCGAAGAGGTCATGCGGCGGTCGTACGCTGCCGATGTGGAGAATGTGCCGCCCGGGTGGGCAGTAGTGCGCGTCGTAGATGAGGCCCCTGTCTCATTCATTCTCGTCGATCCCGAGAAGGAGATGGAGTTCCCGGGCGGGGATGTTCGGTACGGGTTCATCGCCGATGTGGCGACGTGCGAAGACCGGCGGGGCGAGGGTCATTTCCGGGAGATCGTAACGCATGCGTTTTCCCGGCTCCGCTCCGCGGGGATCCCAATCGTCGTCACGCACGGGCGCCATCAGCTCTATCGCCAGTTCGGGTTTGATGTCTTCACATATCATTCCGGTATCTTCATAACGCCAGACGCCATCGAGAGGCAGATGGGCACGGGGGCCTCGGGACGTGGGTCGGAGCTCCTCGTGATCGACGAGAGCAGACACATCACGGAAGGCCTTCTCGTCGTCACCGAGGTGAGGGCGACCGAGCTCTCTGAGTGCAGGGCCGCTCTGAAGACAGCTGCCGCGATCGCCCGTGAGCGCGGCAAGGCCAGGATCCTGTTCGAGCATCCGGCCGCGCCGAGTTACGGGTCCCGGTACCCGATGTACGCGTCGCCGGAGACCCCGTTCACCGATCTGGCGCGGGCCTGCGGGGCGCAGGTCTCCCTTCAGCGTGCTGATCCGGAACGTGGTTCGATCCCCGACGCCGACTGGATAAAGGTGCTCGATGCCCGTGGGTTGGTGCGCGAGGTCCTTGCCGATTGGACCGGGGAGGCGGTTCTCGAAGGCGGAGTCTGTCTGGATACTGATGCCGGCGACGTGACGGTTGTGAGATCCGGCTCGGAGGTAGTGGTGGGGGAGGAGAGAAGGCCGGAGCTGCCCTCCATTGCGTGGCCGTCATCTGGGCTCGCCCAGCTCGTGACCGGATATCGCTCAGCAGAGGAACTGAGCGAACTGCACCATACATCGCTCCCCGGTCCGGCTGTCGACCTTCTGGACGCCCTCTTCCCGCGAACCTGGCGTTTCTCGAGGAATGAGAGCTGGACGTATGGCTCGTGAGCGCCCGGGTGCCAAGTCAGAGTGTGCAACAACCCGGCCGGTGCGGAGCGGAGAGGACGGGTCATGGAGCCGATCGACTGCCACGACCTGTACTCGGATGGTCGCCACTACGATAGCCAACATGGAGACTACGTGGCGGACATCCCGTTCTACCTCGACCAGGTATCGAGGTGGGGTGACCCTGTCCTCGAGCTCGGGTGTGGGACAGGCAGAGTCGCCATTCCCATCGCGAAGCGCGGGTACCGGATCACCGGGCTCGATGCCTCAGAGCCCATGCTCGCCCGGGCACGACAGAAGGCGGCGGCAGCGACCTCCACAGCCTGGAGAGTATCAGGTCGTGCTTCTCCTGCGTCCGCAGGCACCTGGAAGAAGGGGGGAGGTTCATCGTCGAATTCTTCAATCCTCTCCTCACTATCCTCACGAGACATCCAGAGGAGCGCCATCCTGTCGCCCGATATGACGATCCGGACGGGAGCGGAGAAGTAGTCATCACGGAAAGCAATGAATATGATCGCGCCACGCAGGTGAATCGAATCAAGTGGCACTACGAGATCGGCACCCAGCCGGAGCGCATCGTCGAGAACAACGTGCGCATCTTCTTCCCGCAGGAACTCGATGCGCTTCTCCGGTGGAGTGGATTCAGGATCGACTCGAAATTCGGGGACTACGATCGGACGCCATTTGAGTCGAATTCGCGAAAACAGCTCGCAGTCTGCGCGGCGCATCGATAGGCCGTCCTCGAAGAAGGTACGCGGCACAGGACGCTCCGACCCGCGGTTCGCACAGGAGAGACGACCGATGCATGAAATCGTGAAGACGACGGCCCAGTATGTCGCGTATATCCTGGAAGGGGTGGAATGACATCGGGATGCTTGGTGCTATCGTTGGGATACGGACGGTGCTCAACTTCTTCCTTGTGCGGGAGCTGGAACACATAGACAAATCGCTCGAGGAGTAGGGAGAGCCGCCGGAGGCAGCTCGCTGATCAGTGCACATAGAGTGAACGTTTGCTCGGCCACGCACGATTGTCGCTGTAGTCTCGTTCGACCAACACTCCAGAAGAGAAGGGAAGGAGGATGCTGAGATGGCGGAGCTCTTGACAGACGTGAGGACGCTGCTTCGGGAGGGCGACTCATATGAGGCGATCGAATTGATCCACAAGGTAGGTGAGCCGGCGGCGGTAGCTGATAGCTATCTCGAGCTCGTCAAACACCTCTATTGGAAAGAACGAGCACTGCCGGAGGTCGTCACTATCGCCAGAGCGGGGATCCAATACTGCCTGACCAGAGCTCAGGATGTGCCGGAGGGGGAGTCGGAACTGGCGGCGACACTGAGGGGGACCGCGAAAGCCCTTGCCTACAACCTGGCTTCATTCACCTGGCCGGGGTGGGAGGAGGAGGGCATCGTCATCACGCCACCGGACCTCATGGTGGGGCTCGATGCAGCGAAACTGAACCTCCGATTAGCTCGCGAACTGGGGAGAGAGCCGTCTGTATTGTCGGCGGCGCACTGGGCGTTGGGGGCACAGTACGTGGCGGCCGGGAAGTACGATGAGGCGATGAATGCTTTTTCCACCGCGGAACAGAAGGCACGAGAAGCAGAAGATGATGCGAGTGTCTTCATGAACCTGGGGTACCTCGGGATAGCGAGAATACTCGAGGGATCGGGCAGAAAGGAAGGCGAGAAGCAGCTCAAGGAGGCAGTGGAAGGTCTGAAGAAGCTCAATACTGAGGATTCCCGCTTCTTCGCAGATCAGTTGAAATCCGTGCTCGGCGTGTTCGCGGATAGAGCGCGTGCGTAATCAGGCAGAGCACGTGCGTAATCGGACAGAGTGCGTGCGTAGTCGGACAGAGCGCGTGCGTAATCGGACAGAGCGCGTGCGTGATCGGACCGAGCGCGTGCGTAATCGGACCGAGCACGTGCGTAATCGTGAGTCGAACGACTTCGATAACAGGGAACCGGAAGATGAAGAGAGTGGAAGCTGCCGCCGATTGTTTCGAGAAGGGATTCAACTGCGCCCAGGCGATTCTTTCCACGTATGGAACTGAGCTCGGCATAGAACGCGAGCACGCCCTGAGGGTCGCGGGACCCTTCGGAGGGGGAATGGGCCGGATGGGGAACACATGCGGGGCCGTGACCGGTGCATACATGGTGATAGGGCTCAAACACGGGGCTGCTAGGGCTGAGGACAGGGAGTCAAAGGAACGTGCCTATGCGCTCACGAGGGAGTTCGCCGAGAAATTCAGGGCACGTCACGGATCGATTATCTGCAGGGAGCTGCTCGGCTGTGACATAGGTACCCCGGAGGGGTACAGGCAGGCCAGAGATGAGAAGCTGTTCACGACGCGCTGCCCGAAATTCGTGCGTGATGCGGCAGAGATCGTCGAGGAACTCATCGCGCGATAGGCATTGTTGTCAAGGAACGGACGGGGCGGAATGGGGGGATGACGGGCTGTAGAGCCTGCATACACAGCCCTATTCCGTCTCCGCGGACGATGGTGCGGCCTCCATCTCAGCTGAGGGGCGCGGCATGGACACTCGGATACGAGCCGCCTCTCCATCGGACAGAGAAGGTCTTACTCACCTTGTCCGGGAGTTTCGAGATGAGCACAGCCTGTTGATCGGCGGACAGGGCGGGTGTACGCTCGATGAAGCCGCGCAGGAGGTCGCGCGGTACCTGGGCCGTGATGACGCGGGCTACTTCGTTGCCGTCGATCCGACAGGACTGCCCGTCGGCTTCCGGCGCTGGGAACGGCGGGACGGTTTCTACTTCACGAGAGAGTTGTACATCATTCCAGAGGTCCGCCGCCAGGGGGTCGCTCGTGCGCTCATCCGCCACTTCGAGCGGTGGCTTCTCGAGAACGGTCAGGAGATCGCCTGCATCTCGTGTACGCCCCACAACGTCGCGATGATAGCGCTGGCGCGCGCCGAGGGGTACGGGATCCTCAATACGATCGAGATGCGTAAGGATCTCGGAGCCTCTCCTCGCACACCACGCGGCGAGAGAGAAGCGTTGGGGCTCGCGTGGAAGGTTCTGTAGGTTCTCGCTAATTCCGCAGCTCACCGGGTAAAAGGCCCAGAGGGACCGAGGGATCGCGAGCCAGTGAAGATGAACAAGAAGGACGTCCTGGACAGGGTTGCTTCCGAGCTGAGGCAGGCGGCGCAGCGTGCCGAGTGCAGGAAGTG
>LJUI01000010.1 GCA_001303705.1 candidate division TA06 bacterium SM23_40 | reverse complement strand
CGTCACCGATGGAACGATGATGATCGATAATCCCTACTGCGGTCAGTGCGCAGGCTCGTGGATGAGCAGAGCAGCCGAAGTCATCACCCACGAAGGCTGCTGCACAGAGGAGTGTCAACCATATCCTGAGTACATGTACGCCGGCCCGGAGCATGCTGGCTGCACGAACGGCGGGCGAGAGGCCTGCACTGGCCAGTGTCCCAATGTCTCCGGCCCCTGCGGTAACGACTTCACTCTGAAGAGCCATCACGTCATAAACGATGTCCTCGAAATCCCGAACAGCATCTATCGACATGGGATGGTGCTCGGTGGATCCTCGGTCTGCTCTCCGTGCTTCTACGGAGCCGGCTGTCTGTGCCTCGATTGCCCCTGCTCCATTCTGGGAGGACATGCATACGCGCTCTACGGGTACGACAACACGGCTACCCCTGAACGCTTCCTGTTCCAGAACAGCTGGGGAACCGGCTGGGGATATGGCGGACGGGGCGTGATGGGCGTGGAGGCCTATGACAAGCTTTCCTGGCCGGGAGAGACATTCTACTTCGTGGGAGGCAAGGATCTCGAGGTGGAGGTCCGGCCCGCCGGCGCCGTCGTCCCGCAGGGAGGTACGCTCAGCATCATCGTGACGGTGACGAACAATACTAACGAGCCGAAAGACTTCTACGGATGGACTGATGTGATCATGCCCGGTGGCCAGCCATTCCCCGGCAACCCGGTGGCGGGCCCTGTTCCTGTGTCCCTCGGCCCACGAGAGTCAGCCCAGCGCACCGTGAATCACTCTGTTCCCGCTACCGCGCCGCTGGGCCTGTACGAGTATCGCGGGTGCGTTGGCACGCCGCCCAATATGATTACCGACGACGACCTCTGCTGGTTCGTGATCACCCTTCCATAACCCCGGGAGCCCGGAGCCTTAGCAGGCGACACCCGGCCAGAGGAATCGGAGCGTAGAATTCAGGCGGCGAGCCACGATAAGGCTCGCCGCCTGACCTATCCCTCAAATCATGTGGTACCCAGGTAGTCATCGCGGCGCGTTACTGGCACCGCTCTCCCATCAACTTCTCAGCAGCGACGCACACACTCACTCCGTCACTGTGAAGACGAATTCATCCTCATCGATGACGTCTCCGCCGAGGTTCTCGAGCGTCACCTTGTAGATGTAATCGCCGAGCGGAGCGCCCATCGGAATATGGTGCCCGAGCTGGAGCTGCCGCACCTGATACGCCGATAGCGGCACGTTGACAGGTCCCTTCACGGGGTTACCGGGGTACGGATTCCCGTTCGGGAGCCAGACCTCGGCGTATGCGACCACTGTCTGTGGGCTATCCATGTTGCTCATCAGCAGAGCTGAGTACCCCATCGTGCTGCCGCGCGGGAAGGAAAGCGCATGCGGGGTGAGGGAGACTGTCGCCTCTGTCAGATTGGCTGCCTGGAGAATTCTCTTGTCGACGTCGCTCTGAACGAAGGCCACGATCCCCATGTTCTCGGCCACCCAGGTGGGCTGGAGCGTGAACGACCGCTGCACCTGGACGTGATCGCCCGGCTGGCTCAGCGTGATGCTCTGCTCGGGCAACACATCGCGGACCGTGTGGTCGAACCACCTACCACCCCAGTAGATCCGGCTTTCGTACAGAACGATCCGGACCTTCAGATTCAACTGGGAGATGGTGTACAGAGCAGTGACGTCGACAGTTACCTCCCCATCCGTGTCGTCGATCACACCCGCAACATCTATCGACACGGAACTCGGGTCGAGCAGGTGATTGTCGAGCTTCGATTTGACTGTATAGTAACTAGTCCCGACGTACTGATCCCACCCATCGAGCATGAACGTGGGCGTGTAGACCAGATTGTAGTAATAGAACCGAGCCCACGTCTCGCTGGTCGCAAACGGATCGCCACTCCCGACATGCCACACTAACGGTGCGATCTGGGTCGGATCATATTCCCCGGCCAACTGGCCGAGTGCCGCTTCCGCGACTGGACAGCTCGATCACGATGTCCACGTAAAGAGCTCTGTCAGCACGGCCCGATCGGCGGCAGACGCCGTTGCCGCTGCCAGCATCACGGCAGCGATCGCGACCGGCACGAAGTATCGCAATCCTCTCATCATCACCCTCCTTGGTGAGTTCTCATCCTCCGACCACCCGGACACTTCCACGTCCTGCTGCTTCCGGCAAGCATTCGCATTCGTTCCGGCACGTCCCCCCTTTCCTTTGTAAACTGACATCCTCCCAGGTGCACGTTCCCTCCTCACCGGACGCGCGCCATCTTCTTCAATAACAGTTTCTCGTCGCCGCCAGTTCCTCCCGGCCGCATCGCCAGAAGGTAGATCCCGGTCCCCGTCGGCCGCCCCCGCTGATCGCAGCCATCCCACTCGACGACGTACCCGCCTGGAGCATGCTCCCCATCCGCCAATCTCCTCACGAGCTGCCCCTGCACGTTGTAGATCGAGATAGAGACATTCGCCCTCTCCGGCCCTACAGCATAGCTGATCAGCGTGTTGCCCGAGAAGGGATTCGGCCGATTCTGCCCCAGCCAGAAGGCGGTCGGCTCGGCGAGGCCACCAGGCCCATCCGCCACCTCAGTAGCTATGGGCGAGAGGAGCCACTCCACTATTCGACCCATAAGGGTAGCCCTGTTGTTCGGGTCCGGGGCCGCCTCGCTCACCGCCTCGAACGGGAAGGCGGTGAAGATCGCGGCAAACGTCCCGGAATCTCCCGAGTGGTACGCGACGGCGCACCGATTCCCGCCCGGATTCGAGAAGACCCGATCCCCGCCGTACAGCTCGTCAGACCAGTCATCGTATCCGACGGTCGCATAGTCGAGCGGGAGCACCAGGCCGTCACCTATCGTGTCACCGGGATCTCCGGTGGCAACCGCACACCCCACATCTGTGCTCCACGACCCCACATGGAGGTAGTCCTGGGACAGGGTGCTGCCGCCCGGCAGTAGGTAGTCGAGATAGTCCTGGCTCGAGAGGTACAGCCCTCCCCCGCCGTCGAGGTACCCGGTAAGCGTTGCCTCCTCTCCCGCCGTCATCCCACCTGACTGGCCGCCGTTCCAGATGAGGACGTCATAGTCGGCCAGCTCGGATGCCTGCGGACTATGCTGATAGAGCAGATCCCAGACGGTGTGGCGGTACTCCCCTTCCTCGAGAGCCCCAGCAAACGCAGCCTCCGCGGTCTCGTCGCCACCGTTGATGAACATGATATCAGGCATCGTATCGGTGACGAGGATATACTCGACGGTCTGATCACGGGATGGATCGAGGTAGGACCGTACCGTGAGCCTGATCCGGCTGCCCGCAGCTTCGGCCATGAGTGAGTCGTTAACCGGCACCTGTGTGCTGTCCAGGAACATACTGAGATGGAGGACCTCGGTCGTATCAGGAGGGTAGGGAAACGGGACGAGAACAGAATCGCCCAGCAGGCAGATGGCCCCGGTACACGGGTCAGCCCTCCAGCCGCCGGGGAGATCCTGATCAAGGAGAATGACCATGCTATCCGCATCAGGCGATGCACCTACGTTCCGGTACCCGCACGTATCTGATACCGCCTGCCAGAATCCGGGGAAGATCTCTTCCAGCACCATCAGACTCGTCCCTCCCCGGCGCAGGGAGACATTGTGCTCTGCCTTCCGCACATCGGGAATATACACCCCGGCCTGAAGCACCTCCATCGATACTACATCCTGCACGAAAGCCACGACGCCGACACGGGAGAGCTCCCACTCAGGTGCGATTGAGATCGTGTGCTCGACGACCTGGCTGTCGCCCGGAACGGAGACCGTCAGGGCCTCAGGATCGAGCAGATCGCGCACGACATAGCGATAGAGATCGGTCTCGTGCGTCACGCTGTCCTCGAAGACTGCCATATGGACCTCGTAGGTCCCGGCTCCGAGGGCATCGACGACCAGAACGCGGGCCCTCGCCGTGGTATCCGGCCCTGCTATGATGAAATCGACGGCCACATCGATCGGGCTCATCTGATCCAGCGCCAGCCGGTCGTCAAGCCGCCCCTCGTACGCGCGCCGCACGGTCCCCCAGCCGTGTGCGACAGGCACCATGCCATCAAAGATGCAGAACGGCAATCCGGGATCACCGTACGCAGAAATCCGCGCATCTGTCTCGACCGTGCCGAGCCCGTCGTCCGATGGGTGATAGGCGAGGAGCGCCATCTGGCGCTCACCGTACAGATCCGCCAGGTCCGCCGCTGCCGTCTCTGAGAGCCCACTCTCCGGTGAGCCTGCGCACACCATGACCTCCACCAGACCGACTCGCTCTACACCTGCCCAGGCCGGCCCGACCATGCCTGACATCATGGACGCCGCAGCCGCGCACAGCAGCATGCCTGCGAGCCGCCTCATACGCATAGTGCGTCCTCCTTGAAGGGTTCCCGCCCCCAGAAGCGCTCAGGAGCCAGCGCAAGTAAGTGCTCCCTCAGATGGCCGCTGACAGTCACGCCCTGCCACCTCCCGCACTATGAAGGAGCGAGGGCGCTCTCCGGCCGCGACCGTCGAACTTCCGCCTGATTCGTCAGAATAGAGATTATCACAAGAGCTCACCGCTGTCAAGCATTTTGCGCCTCCCTGTCAATGCACAACTGCAATGTCCGATCCCTGGCGAACCAAATGCCTTCTTTCTCTCCATCCTCAACACCTGCCCCATGCTGCCGGTACTCCCTCCTTCTGCCGCTCCCTGTTCCTGCTGCTCTGCACTGCCGCTCCTTCCTCTGTCTCGTCCTCAGCTGCTCGTTCCGCCCGCTCCCTCTCATCTTTCAGGAAAGGCCGCGCTGTCGGGCGCAGTCTCCTCCGCGAGGCGTAACGCAGTGGGGTGGACGCGGACTCCCACTTGTCACTTGCAAAGTAGATCCTGCCGTGGCATAATGGCGCCGACACCGATAGCAGCGGAGGTCATGATGGAACAGGAAGACCTGATGTCTCGCGAGGAGGTACGGGAAGGGCTCAAGCAATGCTGGCCGCTCGCGCGGGAGCAGCAGATCTACTTCGGTACCTCCTCATGGAGATATGCGGGGTGGAAGGGTGTGGTCTACAATCGTGACTACCCCAATGAGAAGGCGTTTGCGGCGAAATGTCTCGAGGAGTACGCCGAGGTCTTCCCGTCCGTGGGAGTCGATTTCACCTTCTATTCCTTCCCCACGGCGGCCTCCATGCGCCGCATGGCAGACCAGACGCCTGAATTCTTCAAGTTCGGGCTCAAGGTGACTGAAGAGCTTACGGTCTGGAAGTATCCAACACACCAGCGGTATGGAACACGCCGCGGGACTCTCAATGAGGCTTTTCTCGATCCGGCTGTCTTCGTTGACCGTTTCCTGCCCGGGATCGAACCCCTCGGCCCCCGCCTTGGCCCGCTCATGTTCGAGTTCGGCTCGCTCCCCGTGGGCGTGTGGCGGGATGGGGATTTCCTGGAGCGTCTCGACCGGTTCCTCGGCGAGCTCCCGGCTGGATACGCCTATGCGGTGGAGATCCGCAACCGGGACCTCCTCGGCCGCCCATATTTCGATGTCCTGCGTCGGCACTCAGTGGCCCACGTCTTCAACGGCTGGACGCGCATGCCCCCCATAGGGATCCAGGCCCAGGACGAGAATGTCCTGACCACGGACATCGTGGTGGCCCGCGCACTGCTGCGGCCCGGCAGGACCTACGCGGACGCCGTAAAGCAGTTCGAGCCATACGAGGCGATCACCGACCCATGGCCGCGGCGCCGCCGGGATCTGGTGAACCTGATGGGCCGCGCTATTGCGGGTGAGATGGCCGCGTACTTGTATGTGAACAACAGAGCGGAGGGCAACGCGCCGGCGACGATCGCCGAGACGCTTCGCCTGTGGCTGAGGGAAGGTGCAGGGGAGTAGCAGGCAGACCAGGAGGTCAGGCCTGTCGGTTTTGCTTGACAGGACGGCCCGATGTGTGGAAAATGTCCTCACGGCGACCTCAAAGGCCTGAGGCACCCGTAGGTGACCCGCTCGGTCCGTCGGCGGATCGCCGATGACCGTTTGCGGATCGTCCGTACTCTCGTCCCGGGTCGCGGCACAGAGAGTCAGTTGGCCGATGTGGAGGTTCACTGCGCCTCAAGAGGTATCTACCACCAGGAAGGAGGAGTCATGAAGAGCGTCGATCAGATCAAGGCGATCCTGGAATCGATGCAACCGGACATCGAGAAACTGGAGATGAAGGGCGTGAAGGCGGCAGCTCCCCGGGTGAGAAAGGCACTCATGGACATCTCTAAAGCGTGCAAGGAGGGGCGCAAAGAGGCACTGGAGATCCGCGATAGGATCTAGTCGATCAATCAGGCGCGTTTCTGGCCGCGCCATTCGGGAACACCCCTCGAATGCCAGGGGGAGATTGCAGGGAAGGCGGTATGTACTGCAGTCTCACAGGAGACCCGCCTCCGAGGCCTGCTCGATTACTCCTTCTGGCCTTTCGGCCCGCGTACCCGGCCGCTGGCGAGGGGCCGCAGTGTCGCCAGGAGGGAGTGTCAGCTTCGCCGTCCGGCCGAAGATCTGCCCGACCTCAACGATTCAGCTCCGAGCACGGGGCCGCGCTTTGCCTCACTAGGACATATCACCATCAGGGGCGCACGGCCGCCCCTTTTTCAGTCGTCTCTACTGCAAGGGGCGACATGATCCCTGCTGTTGCCGTGCCGAGCGTTCCGGGCGACATGATCTCTTGCATTTCCCAGCCGAGTGTGGTAGCCTCGTGCGGCCGGAGGCATACGAGATCCTGGACGTGGAGCGACTGTCATGCACGATGAGTGCTATTTCGTCTCCGACGCTCATCTGGGCGTCGACTCGGAGGACCGCGAGAGACTGAAGGAAGATACCCTCATCGAGTTCCTCAGCCTTGTGCACTCGCGTGAGGGATCTCTCTTTATCGTAGGCGACCTATTCGATTTCTGGTTCGAATATCGCGCGGTCATACCCCGTCAGCACTACCGCATCGTCAACAAGCTCTATGAGCTGCGGAGATCGGACATCCCTATCACGTATGTGGTGGGAAACCACGACTACTGGATCGGCAATTTCTTCCAGCATGAACTCGGCATCGATGTCGTCCGTAATACGCTGACCACGACCATTCAGGGCCGGCGGCTCTTTGTCGCACATGGCGACGGTCTGACGAGCGGAGATTTCGGATATCGCCTCCTCAAAGCGACACTCCGTAACCCCGTGAATATCACGCTCTTCTCGCTCCTCCATCCCGATATCGGCATCCGGATCGCCCAGGTGGCATCGAGACTGAGCAGAAGCAACAATGTCAACAGCTATGTCACCACCGAACGCCATCTGTTCGCATATGCGAAATCGATGCTCGAGGGCCCGCTCGATGCCGTTATCCTCGGCCACAGCCACCGCCCCTCTCTGCACACCCAGGCAGGGAAGACGTATGTAAATCTGGGCGACTGGATGCGTCACTTCACATACGCCCGTCTGAGAGACGGCGCGCTCACACTCCACTCCTGGCTTGACGAGAATCGGGGGCGCCCTGTCGAACGCCCCCGTGCATGAGCCTCTCCATCTTCTCGCCGAACTCCCCCTCTTCTCCGCCGGCAGAGTTGACCGAATCTCAGCCCGCGCCTACATCGTGCCGCCTCTCCTACAAGGTGTCCCCTCTCCTACAACGTGTCCCCTCTCCTCAGGAACTGATTGAGCATATTCCGCGCCCCCTCATCCTGCGGATTTCTCGCCAGCCAGTTCTCGAGAGCGCGAATCACCGACTGCGTATCTCCCCTGTTCTCGTAGGCGGTGAGGAGATTCCTATATGCCTGGGCGTCCCTTGGATCGAGTCGGATCGCATCCCGGTATGCACTGATAGCCTCATCGAGCCGCCCCTGCTGATGGTATACATATCCGAGCTGGGTTCGGAAGAACGACAGCTCCGGGGTCCGCGCGATAGCCGCCACCAGTCGCTCCTCGGCCTTCTCCAACTGCCCCGTCTGGATGAACAGAACAGAGAGGTGGTAGTCGAATGGTGTCAAATCAGGCGGGTTGAACCGGGCCCCATCTTCGAACTCTGCGATAGCCTTATCCAAATCCCCCATATCGCGGTATGTTATCCCGAGCCGGAAAAATGCTGCCGCATAGTTGGACAGAAGTTTCTGTGTATTCTTGTCTTTGTACACGGCATCGTCGAAGATCCCACGGTAGTTGTACACCTCATGAGCGTTGTGCCAGGTCAATTCCACATCGATCTGGCTCTCGCCCGGCTCCGGCACGAGCCGGTAGGTCAGGCCCTCGAGTTTCAAGTACGGTTGAAATCCACCGAGATTATCCTGGGAAACCGTAACTGCGAAGAAGACGGCTATTTTGCCATCGTAATCCTTCATCACCAGGTCCAGGAACTCCTCGGTCGAAAGCGAGAGCTCGTCGAGCGTCAGATCGAGCCCCGTGTTTGACGCAATGATATCCCGGACTGCATAATCTTTCACCAATAGGGATGTCAACTCCCAGAGCTTCCCGCTGCGATCCTGGCAGTACGTCTTCCCATCTTGCGTCACTGATCGGAAGATCTCACGAGTCTCGGCGACATACCAGACCTCCCCGCCGCGGAGAAACGGGTACAGCGACACTCCGTCCTCGCGGATGGACCGTGGACGCAGATTTTCGATCTCTTCATCCGTGAGACTGATCGGGACCCCTCGCCGCTTACACTGTTTGATGTACCATGGTGTATTCAATAGACTGAGATTGGCTACGGTGACACTCTTCTTGAAATCCTTTACTTCCTGGACGAACCAGAGCGGAAACGTGTCGTTGTCGCCGTTGGTGAAGATCACTCCTCCCTCATCGCACGACGCCAGCATGTTCATGCCGTAGTCATGGGGGATCCAGTTATTCGACCGGTTGTGCGTCTCGTAGTGACTGAGGAGGGGCACGGTCGACAGGAGCAATATCCCCGCACCGAGCGAGATGGCGGCCGGGCGCTCGGCGATCGTCGCCGAGATCCGCTCCCACAACCACCTCAGGACCGCCCACGCACCCATCCCGACGAAAAAGCCGAAATAGAGGAACGAAGCAGCGAAGAAGTAGTCACGCTCACGCACCTCGTCGGGATTGTGTAGAGGGTTAGGGTCGCTCGGCGAGTATTTCATGTTGAGATATGTGACCAGCCCGACGCTCGTAATCAAGAAGATGAGGGCGAGGAGAAGAAAACGACGCCGATCGTTCCGGTAGTGCACCCACGCTCCCCAGAAGCCCAGAGGAAGGATGAGCAGACCGAACAGCGCTTTCACAAAGGCCGCAGCAGCAGACCCAGCTCTCGAGAGATCGTTAGACCACATGGGGAGGGGCGTGAACTGTATCTTGAAGTACTGAAAATAGACAAGGAGCTGCTGAACGTAGGCAGCCACCGGACCGATCCCGTTGTCGGTCTTTCGCGGCAAGAACCGATATGGCTCGTACTGCTTCCGCTCGAGGACATCGAGAAAGGCCCGCCACGTAGTAGGTGCGACCTCATTGATTCCCGGATCGTGGTGCGCCCGCACCAGCAGATAGAACTGTACGGTCAGCCCGAGCACGAAGACGAGCACCGCTATTCCCTTCCAGTCCTGGTACAGCTTCCCGCCCCAGTACGCAAAGACGAGGAATGCACCCACCCCGGCCGCGAACAGCACTATCTCCCCCTTCCACAGCCCCCAGAGACAAAATGCCAGGGCAGCGATCGTGCCGAGCACTGCGGGATGGTCAACCTTCCAGGTCCTCTCCCATGCAACGTAGAGCGCCAGACCGGCGAGAACCGCGCCGATTATGAAGGCTGTGGTTCCGGTCCATGCCTCCGAGAGCCGCACTACTCCCCAGATCGACACCAGAGCGAGAATAGCAGG
The DNA here is from genome assembly GCA_001303705.1 of candidate division TA06 bacterium SM23_40. Lineage (GTDB taxonomy): Bacteria > LJUI01 > LJUI01 > SM1-40 > SM1-40 > SM1-40. The sequence goes on along the minus strand of LJUI01000010.1, from coordinate 54,820 downwards.
AACGAATCGCTTGTCGAACACCGAATCGCGATTCCAGATCACGACAAATATCATAAGGGGAAGAGCGACGAGCATAGCTGAGAGGTGGATCCCGATGCTGAGCGACAGGAGATAGACTGACACGATGAGCAACTTCTTGCTCCCCGCCTCCCGCACCCTATCCTGCCAGATGAGCGCGAGCAGCGTCACGATCAGCATGATGACGGCCACCGGGGAGTAGACCTCTGCCTCGATCGAGTTGTCCCAGAAGGTAGACGAGAACGCTATCATGAACGAAGCGGCTGCAGCAGCAGCGTACAGTATCAGTCTCTCTTCGAGTTTCAGCAGCTTGCCATGCCACTCCCGCACCACCTTGACGATCAGGACAAACAGCAGCGCGCAGGCGAGCGCCCCCGATATGGCAGAGAAGAGGTTTAGCCGAAACGCAACCTCATCAAACATCGAGAGCAGGATCGCTACGACTCTGCCCACCAGGACGTACAGGGGAGACCCGGGAGGATGGGGCACTCCCAGAATGTAGGAGACAGCGATGAATTCCCCACAGTCCCAGAAAGAGACCGTAGGCGGAAGCGTCGCCACATATACCCCGAAGACTACAACCAGTACGATGAAGAAACCGATCAGCGTCTCTCTCCTGCTTCCCTCCATCTATCTCCTCCGCCGATTGAGTGCTCTCTACACCCCTCCGTCTCGACCCAGTGCCTTCAGCAAGTTCTTTCGCAGAGAAGGGGAATCGACTGCCCAGACGAGCTTCCCCCGCGAGGCAAACGAGACCTTCTGCGTCTCCTCCGAAATCACTACGCACACGGCATCCGTCTCCTCGCTCAGCCCGAGGGCCGCACGGTGACGGGTCCCGAGTTCGCGCTCAAGGCTGGTATCTTCGCTCAACGGAAGGATGCAGCCAGCGGCAACGATCGAATCGCCATGGATCACAACAGCCCCGTCGTGGAGCGGGGAGTGAGGCATGAAAATGGTGGTTATCAGATCTGCCGACACACGTGCCTCGACCAGAACTCCGGTCTCGATGTATTCCTTGAGACCTGTCCTCCGCTCGATCGCAATCAACCCCCCGATCTTCTTGTCGACTAGACCTTCAACACCACCGATGATCTCGTCCACCACCTCGCTCTGCTCGATCCGTAGAAACGCCCGCACAAGTCTGTTCCTCCCCAGCTGAGCCAGGGCCCGGCGCAGCTCGGGCTGGAACAGAATCACGAAAGCAACGACCCACACTGCCTTCAGTGTGGAGATTATCCATTTCGTCCCCCCGAGGTCCCACCAGTAGGCCACAAGAGATACCACAACGATAACCAGCAACCCTACAAGCATCTCCGTCGCCCTTGAGCCTCTGATGAGGAGCAGTAGCTGATAGGCGATGAATGCAACGATGACGATATCGAGAATGGCGAGGGCAATGTGGATGACGCTTGAGATCATCGGGCGTGCTGAGGTTGTCCTATTGGGTGAGAACGCTGTGAACTCCCAGCGATGGCATCGGCGACTCGCGCTACGCGTACCATCTCCCGCACATCGTGCACACGGACGATGTTGGCGCCGTTAAGAATCGCGCAGGCAATGGCTGCCGATGTCCCTTCCAGTCGCTCCTCGACCGGAAGATCAAGGATCCGACCGATGAACGACTTGCGTGATGGTCCAACGAGTATCGGCTTGGCGAGTGAAGTGAACTCACGGAGCCTTGACAGAATAACAAGATTGTCCTCCTGGCGTTTGCCGAAGCCAATGCCAGGGTCGACAATGATCTGATCTCGCCTGATCCCGTGTTCCTCCCCTCGCTCGATTGCCCTTTCCAGATATTCTGATATTTCGCCTACAACATCATCGTAGTTGGGATCGTTCTGCATATCCTTGGGGGTCCCCTTGATATGCATGAGAACGACTGCAGCCCCCGACTCCCCCACCACAGCCGCCATTCGCAGATCGAACGAAAGTGCGCTGATGTCGTTCACCATCGCGGCTCCGGCATCGAGAGCCCGCTCTGCAACGGCGGCCTTGTACGTGTCGACCGAGACCGGGACATCAACCTCTCTTGCCAGCCTCTCGACCACAGGCAGAACCCGGCGAAGTTCCTCCTCGAGCGTCACCGGATCAGACCCTGGCCTCGTCGACTCACCTCCCACATCGAGGAAGTCCGCCCCCTCGGCTACCATCGCGATCCCGTGAGCTACGGCCAAACCGGGATCGAAAAATCGCCCACCATCGGAGAAAGAATCCGGGGTCACATTGATCACCCCCATCACGTGGGTACGTGAGGAGAGATCAATCTGTTCGCCCCGGCAGTCGAGCTCAAGCATACCAGGTTTCCCTCTCATCGTCTCCCTTTAATCAGAGCAAACGCCTCCGCCCTTGTCGCCTCCTTCCGCATGATGCCCCGCATGGCAGAAGTGACCGTGAGAGAACCCGGCTTCTTCACTCCACGCATCGTCAGACACATGTGTTCGGCCTCGATAACGACCACGATCCCTTTCGGCTCCAGAGAGGCGACAAGTGTATCCGCGATCTCAGTCGTCAACCTCTCTTGCATCTGAGGACGCTTCGCCATCGTCTCGATGACCCGGACCAGACTCGAAAAACCCGCAATTCTATCCTCGTTGGGAATATAGGCAACATGTGCCTTGCCAAAGAATGGCAATAGGTGGTGTTCGCAGATGGAGTAGAAGGGGATGTCGCGGACGAGGATCATTTCATCCTGGTTGGGGGCGGAACAGAATTCCATCGCTGTAGTCGGATCGAGGCCGACACCTTTGAATATCTCGGTGCACGCCTCGGCCACGCGGGCAGGAGTACCGCGCAACCCGTCGCGATTCACATCCTCCCCAATGCCCTCGAGGAACAGCTGTACGGCACGCTCCACCTTTGCCTTGTCGATCATCATCCGCCCCGATACCCGCCCAGAGACTGAGCGATGACCCTCAAAAAGACTGCACCCTCACGCCCCGCTCGGCGCCTCCTCCATTCTCCCCGGAAGGATGCCCTTTCGGTCCTTCTCTTCTGCAACCTGCTCGCGCCCCGCATCGGTCTGTACTGCCTCAGATTCAGCCTGAGCCACATCCACCCTTGCCTCGATTGGCCTGCCCTCCAGCACGGCATCGATCTCAGCCCCGTCAAGAATCTCACGCTCGAGCAGTGCCTCAGCCAGACGGTGGAGCCTCTCGATATTGTCGCGCACGATCTGCTCCGCCCGCTTCTGCTGGGTCTCGACGATCCGCCTCACCTCTTTGTCAATGAGCACAGCCGTCTGCTCGCTATAGTCGCGATGTTGGACGATCTCCCGACCGAGGAATATCTCTTCTTCCTTCTTGCCAAACGTCAACGGACCGAGTTCCTCGCTCATCCCCCAATCACAGACCATCTTGCGTGCAAGTTCAGTCGCCTTCTCAATATCGTCACCCGACCCGGTGGTGAGCTGACCCATGATCGCCATCTCGGCCGCACGCCCACCGAGAAGGAAGGCCAGCAGATTGAGACAGTATTCCTTGGAGTACGTTCGCCGCTCATCGATCGGCAGCGGCTGCGTCACACCGAGCGCACGCCCGCGTGGAATGATCGTCACTTTGTGAATGGGATCTGTTCCCGGGATCATCCTTGAGACGAGAACGTGGCCGGACTCATGATATGCCGTACTCTTCTTCTCCTCCTCGCTTATCAGGAGACTCCGTCTCTCCACACCGAGGAGGATTTTATCCTTCGCGTTCTCGAAGTCCGCGCGGGCCACCTTATTGCGGTTGAGCCGCGCGGCCAGAAGGGCCGCCTCATTAACCATGTTGGCAATGTCCGCGCCGGAGAAGCCAGGCGTGCCGCGGGCCAGCAATGCCAGATCAACATCCTCCGCGAGAGGGATCTTGCGCGTATGGACCTTGAGGATACCCTCGCGCTCCTTCACGTCGGGCCGATCCACAACCACCTGGCGATCGAATCTGCCCGGCCGCAGCAGTGCCGGATCCAGAACGTCGGGACGGTTCGTGGCGGCAAGCAGGATGACATGCTCATCCGATTCGAAGCCATCCATCTCGGCGAGGAGCTGATTGAGAGTCTGTTCCCGCTCGTCATGGCCGCCTCCCAACCCCGCTCCGCGCTGTCGACCCACCGCATCGATCTCATCGATGAAGATAATCGAGGGCTTGTTCCGCTTCGCCTGCTCAAACATATCCCGCACCCTCGATGCGCCCACACCCACGAACATCTCCACGAACCCCGACCCGCTGATGAAGAAGAACGGCACTCTGGCTTCGCCGGCAACTGCGCGGGCGAGGAGGGTCTTGCCGGTCCCAGGGGGACCCAGCAGAAGCACTCCCTTCGGTATCTTTCCCCCCAGCCGTTCGTATTTGCGCGGCGACTTGAGAAAGTCGATTACTTCCCTGAGTTCCTGTTTCGCCTCCTCTGCCCCCGCGACGTCCTTGAATGTAACACTCGGCCGATCTTCTCCGTACACCCGGGCACGACTCTTCCCGAAAGTGAATGCCCGGTTCGGGCCGGACTGCATCTGCCTGATGAAAAAGAACCAGATGGCGAGGAGCGCTATCCAGGGGAGATAGGTCCAGACCATCTGTATCCAGTTAATGGCCGGCTTCGCACTGACGTCGACATCCTGAGCAACGAGCTCATTGGCGAGATCTGGATCGTCGAACGGAATGTAGGTCTTGAACTTCGTGAACGTCACGACGCGATCGTCGAGGACCAGTTCGCCAGGCTGCTTGAGCATGCCTTTGGCCTCACGCTCGACGATCGTCACCTTCTCGATATTCGTCCTCTCCAACTCTTCCCTGAACCGCGTGTACGATATCTCCTGATCCTGCATCCTCCTCGAGCTGATGAGCCCGATCAGCGTGAGGGGCACCAGAATGAGGAGCGCCCAGAAGAGAAGCGTCCTCGATGTCCTCCTGAACTGGCTCGTAGGTGGGGGCCGATCAGAACCAGGCGGCCCCGGGCGTCTCCCTCTCTCCCCGCCGGGCCTCTCCCGCCCGGGCCCTTTGTCTGCAGTGCGCAGAGGAAGAACGCCCTTGCTACGTTCCCCGAGTAGTCGACTCAGACGACCCATAATGGCTGCTCCAGTCACCGCCGTTCAACTCCGCGACCTCTTCCTCACCACCGTCGACGGCTACTACATAAGGAATGTTCCGGTGATGCTCTCCCAGATCAAGACCGTACCCAACAACAAAGACGTCGGGAATGACGAAGCCCAGGTAGTCAACGGCGATGCTCAATCTGTGACGCCGCCGCTTATCGAGGAGGGCACACACCTTCAGTGAGGCAGGATGGCGCGTCTTGAGATTCTCGAGAATGTAGTTGAGAGTAAGACCGGTATCAACAATATCCTCAATGACGATGACGTGCCGTCCCGAGATATTGGTGCTCAAATCCTGGAGGATGCGCACGACTCCTGAAGACTCGGTCGAACCTCCATAGCTGGAGAGTGCCATGAAGTCGAGCTGTACGGGAATCGAGATGTGCCTGATGAGATCCGCAAGGAAGATGACCCCGCCCTTGAGGATCGTCACGAGCACCGGATTCTTGTCCCTATAGTCGCTCGATATCCTCCGCCCCAGCTTCTGCACCTTCTCCTGTATGGCCTCTTGTGAGACGATGGTTCGCACCGTCGCGTTCCCCCCCCAATGCGAATCTCATCACCTATGAGCAGACCGACAGGACCTCGCCGAGATCACTGGACCGCCGCGTCTTCGAGGACTTTGACCCACAGCACCTCGCGGGTGTCGGGATTCACCTTCACCCGCTCGGAGATCCTGTGGCCCACGATCCAGAAGACACCTCTGGCATCAGCGAGCAGTGGAATCTGATCGCGCGTCGCCCGCGGGATCTTGTCGTCGATGAACACCCGCTTCAGCTTTCGCGAGCCCGGCATCCCCATCGGTTGGAATGTGTCTCCGGGCGAGCGGACACGGACGACGACCGGAGAGACGATCTGTTCGTGGTCGAAGTACGCCATAGACGATCGTGTCTTGCGAAGGTCATCGGGCAGACCGGATCGCCCAAAGACCCTGGCCTCGACAGTCAAGCCGAGAGGCGCAACCCTGGTCACGCCTGGAATCTCGAGCGCCTCGAGGACGGCCCCGGTCGGCATGGGATCGGCCTGCCGGGTCAGCAGAAGCCGACCATATAGTCTCTCGGCGTACATCCCCGACCCCAGGTCGAGACGGGCCGACCCGCCCGGCCGCCGGGTTAGCCGCATGAGATTCTCGATCTCCTCGAAACTCGGCCCACGTGGATCCCCGCGGAACATGATGACCAGTTCGCGCAGGATCCGACGCCGCAATGAAATATCATAGCTGAGCAGTGCGCCCAGATCAACAGCAATTTTCTCCCCCGGCTCGACCGAAACGACCACTTTCTGGAGGGCGGCTTCACTATCGTTCTGAAGGTGTCGCTCGTCCTCGCGGAGCAGTTCAGCCGTCCTGGCCAGCACGGAAACGATTTGGGGGTTGAATTCTGCCGCAAGGAGGGGAAGCAAACGAGATCTGATCAGATTCCGGAGGTAAACGGACTTAGCGTTCGATGAATCCTCCCGGCAGGCGATTCCTCCTCGCCTGGCGAATTCCCACACCTCGTCTTTTGTCACCTCGATAAGGGGACGGACGACACGACCACGCACCGGTGGAATCCCCCCTAGCCCCAGTGCGCCCGACCCACGGAGCAGGTTGATGAGGACCGTCTCGGCCTGGTCGCTCGCGGTGTGGCCGGTGGCTACTTTGTCCGCTCCGATGCGCGAGGCCACTCCTTCGAGGAACTCATACCTGGCGTTCCGCGCCGCCTCCTGAGCGCCCAGCCGCATCCTGCTGGCAAATCCCGGGACATCGAACTTCTGCACAGTCGCAGGAATGCGCAGGTCTCCCGCCGCAGCTTCGACCAACGCCGCATCCGCGTCTGCCTCCTCGCCCCGGAAGCCGTGGTTGAGGTGTGCCACGTGAAGCTGAAGGGCGTACTCATCCCGCAACTCCACGAGAACGTGGAGGAGAGCCATGGAATCGACGCCCCCGGAGACCCCCACGACGACCGTATCCCCGCGGCCGAACATGCTGTGTTTCGCAATCGTCCCTCTGACCTGACTGACAAAAGGCACGATATCCTCCTCGGTGATGGTGTGGACAGCATGCACCCCTTCCCAGCAGCGGCCACACCTCTCTACCATCGAATATATCACCACGGCGGAGCTTGGGCAAGGGGAAACCTGGCCCGTCCGGAGAGACCCCGCCGCCCGGCAGGACGTGTGAACCCGAGGGGCAGGAACCCCACCGGGAGGGCAGGAACCCGACAAAGACCAGCCCCTGCGCCCAGAAGCGACGCCGGAAGGGCGAGACCCCAGGGTGCGAGCCCGCCCCCGCGAGCGGAAAGGCGCTCCGGAGGTGGCAAACCCGTCGGATGCCTGCCCCTGGACGAGGAGAGCCCGCCTGAGCAAGCGAACACCCGGTTGGTGTCAGCCTGAGTGCCCTCGCGCCCGCAGATCTTGGCTGAGTAAGAGCGAAAGATCGATCCAGTAGATCGATCCCGTTACATGGTGGCGGCGCAGGGACTCGAACCCCGGACCTAGTGATTATGATTCACCCGCTCTAGCCAACTGAGCTACGCCGCCACTCCCTTATGCAGATGTCCTTCGCTCGCCGGATTCCCGCCACCCGTGTACACGACTATAGTAGACGAACCCTCCTCCCCTGTCAAGCCCAATTGAGGCAGCCCCTCTCCTTACCGCCAGCCCGCTGTCCTGAATGGAGTGCTGCCGTGGGGAACTGGCTGTGCAGGCAATGCGCTTGACAGGGACGATCGACCTCTGATACGCTCAGGGGGCAACAGACCGGGAATTCCCCTCCAGACGATACTGCGAACCGTACAGGGAGCCGCACTATGGAATGCAACATCGAGGAGAACCGTGCCGACTGCCCCTGCACCTATGAACCGTGCTCACGGAAGGGCAAGTGCTGTGAATGCATCACCTACCACTGGGAGCACGGCGAGCTCCCCGGCTGTCTTTTCCCTCCAGAAGTCGAGCGAACCTACGATCGGTCGATCGCGCGGTTCGTGAGAATCCACTCAGCCAGATAGGGACCTACTCTGCCTCGCCCTCCTCGATCTCCTTGAACTGGGCACACCAGAACTCAATGATGCTCCGGTAGATTTGCTCCCCCGTCTCTTTCGTTGCTTTCGTCGGATCGCCGGATGCCCCGGTGTCCGAGATTTCGTGCATCGACCACGCCGATTTGAACGAGAATTCGGCCAGCTTCGGTCTCCTGATCTTCTCCTTCCTCACGAGATGCTCCCGTGTGGCCAGCACCAACGAGGTCTCGAACTCTCCCGCATGGAAATCGGATGTCCCGGGGATGAGGCGCTCCCCGATCTCACAGTAGTTGCACGAGAGCACCCACACAACAGCCGGCTTCCCCTCCTCCGCGGCCCATCTCCGAACTTCCCAGGCAGCCGGTTCGAGATAGTGGCCACCGCATCCGGGCGCGAGTGCGATCCGGCGAAAGCCGTGCTCGATAAGAGAGACAGCAATCTCGAACAGGAACCGGAAATAGGTCTGATAGGAGATCGAGATCGTTCCCGGGAACCCCATGTGCTCGTTTGCTGGCCCGTAGGGGATGGGAGGCATCACCAGAATCTTGAGACCATGCGTCTCGCGGGCGAGCTCGGCAGCCTCTGCCAGCATATCCTCAAACCCACCGAAATCCACGTCGACGGGAAGATGCGGACCGTGCTGCTCGATGCACCCCGTAGGGAGCACCGCGATGTAGTCTTGCTCGGCGGCCTCCCGTATCTCCTCGCTCGTCAGCTCCCGATAGAGTGTCCTCACCGCTCCTCCTTTCCAGTCATTCTCGATATGGTGCTGCACACTCTTCCCAGTCGTTCCCGATCGAATCACACCGCCCTGCAGGGCCCAGTATGACGGACGCTCCCTCCCCTGTCAACACCGGGCACACCGGGGACGTTGGTAGGTTCTGTAGGTTACTGGCATGACCCGCCGGGGACGTTGGTAGGAAACGAAGGTTGCCGGTAACACCCGGGGACGTACCTAGATTTTGAAGGTTGTCGCAAATCCCTCGGGGACCCCGCCTACCCATACCCACCAGATGTTTGCAGAAGACGAAGATCATTGCGGCAGCGCCGCCTTATGCGCTCCTCAGACCCTGCCGGGGACGTTGGTAGGAAGCGTGGGTTGCTGGAGCAGCACCGACATACCGACATGTCCGACCCTGAGAGCTCGTCTGCATCAGGATTGTCGGGCTTGAGCAGGCCTTTGGAACCTACGAGTGCTTATGCCCGGGATCACCAACCTACAGAACCTACCAACGTCCCCGCCTCGATGTCAATAACCTTCAAAACCTGGGTACTTCCCCGGCTGGTATTGACAGGGAGAGGGGGTATTTTTATAATCGCCTGATCACTGGGGAGGACGGCCCTGATGCGCCAACGGATATTTACTTTCATCGCCCGCATGACGTACCGGCATTCGGGCATTATCGTGCTCGTGGCCCTCATAGCCACCGCCCTCGCGGCAGGTGTCGCCACTCGGCTCCAGCTCACCACCAGGTTTTCCGACCTCATGCCCCAGGGTAATCCGATGGTCGTGGAGTTCAACAAGATCGTCGAGGAGTACAGCACTGCATCGAATATTATCATCGTGGTACAGGGCGAGCCCGATCAGATGAAACCGTTCGCCGACCGGCTGGCTGCGAGCGTTGAACAGCTGGAGGAGTATGTCGAGCGAGTGACCCACAAGATCGACGAAGGCTACATCGCACGACACGGATTTATGTTAGAGGAGACCTCCGATCTCGAGAACTTACAGGACCTCTTCTCCGACCTCGCCCTCATCCCCCTCCTCGCCCACATCAACGACTCGTTCGAGAAAGAATACGTCGAGGACGAGCTGAGTCTCAGCACCAAGGAAAAAGAGGATGAAGCTATTCGCTACCTCGAGGGCCTGGAACGGTGGATCAAGGCAATCGATCAGTACGCCCTCCGCGGCCCTGCCACAGATCCGGCTGTTGCCCGGGATGCCGTGTACACCCTCCTTGTCGGTGACCCCTACTATCTATCCTATGACAAGACGATGCTCCTCCTCATCGTCCGTCCGACATTTCCGATTACCGACCTCGACATGTGTGTCGCAGCATGCGATACGATCGAGGCGCTCATCGACGACCTCGCCGCTGCGCACCCCGGCATCGATGCCGGCCTCACGGGGACAATAGTCCTCGCCCGCGATGAGCTTGTCGCCGCACGGAGCGACATGTATCTCACCTCCATCCTCGCGCTGGTCCTCATCCTGGCTCTGTTCATCTTCTCTTTCCGTATGTGGACTGCTCCGCTCCTCGCCGCGCTCAACCTCATCATCGGGATCACCTGGGCGGCGGCCCTGGCGGCGGTCACCGTCCGTACACTCAATATCATGACCTCCATGTTTGCCGCCATCCTTCTCGGCCTGGGCGTCGATTTTTCCATCCATATCATTTCTCTGTACACCGAGCGCCGCGCCATGGGCGAATCGGTTCCCGATGCTTTGCGCGACACGCTCAACAAGTCCGGGTCGGGTATCGTCACCGGTGCCCTCACGACCGCATGCGCCTTTTTCACCCTCATGATCGCCGACTCGGCCGGCATACGCGAAATGGGCTTCGTCATGGGGGAAGGAGTCATCCTCTGTATGCTGTCGGCGGTCCTCGTCCTCCCCTCGATGCTCACTCTGCGCGAGAGAATCGCCGCCCGCATCGCGCGCCACCGGGTCAGATTTCGAGCACGCCAGTTCACCTTCATCGGCGCACTGGCTGACGGTGCGGCCCGATACTCGACCCCCACCCTCATCGCCGTCCTGTTACTCACCGCCCTCTTTCTCTACAGCGCCCTCCACGTCCAATTCGACTACAACTACCTCAATATGGAGCCGGAGGGGTTGACATCGGTTATTCTCCAGGAGCGGATGATAGAGAAGTTCGACATCAGCCCTGATTTCGCCCTTATCACGACCAGCACCGTTGAGGATGCGCGGACGATCGCCGAGGCAGCCAAGGAACTCGGCATCGTCGGGGGAGTCGAGAGCATCTCCGAATATCTGCCGTCGCAGGAGCAGCAGCAGCGACGTCGCCCGTATCTATGGAAGATCCGCCGCGATCTCACGGCGAACCGAACCGTCTCGCCCATCACCCCGGGCACGCTTGGCAGACTCATCGAAGAACTCGGCAGGCTGGAGGATAATGTCGTTGAGTTGAGTCAGCTCGCGTTCATCAGCGGACGGGACAAAGTAGATCGAACATGCCAGAGGATCCTCGGCGAGCCGGGGGAGAGCCAGGGGCCGGGCCCGATCGCTCTTGCCATCGACCACATCGGGGAAGATCGTACGAAGGCCGTCCGCCACCTCAACCACTTCCAGTCGCAGTATGAACCGATCCTCCGACAGAGGGCGATGGCAATGGCCTCACCCGATCCCATCACCATTGACAGTGTCCCTACCGATATCGTCGAACGGTATGTAAGCAGAAGCGGGGACAGATTCCTCGTCACGATCTACCCCAAGGAACAGGTGTGGAACATCAAGTTCCTGAACCGGTTCACTGAGCAGATGAAGCGAATCGACCCCCGTGTCACGGGCACGCCTCCGCTTTTCCTCGAGCTCATACAGGTCATCGGCAGGGACGGACGCCGGGCCACCGGGGTCGCACTCATCGTAATCTTTCTCCTTCTCTTTCTCGACTTCCACAGCATCCGATCGACACTCCTGGCGATGATCCCGCTCCTCATCGGCGCAGTCTGGATGGTGGGCATCATGCATCTGATCGGGATGAAGCTCACCATCGTCAATGTAATGGGCATCCCGCTAATTCTCGGGATCGGCATCGACGACGGCGTCCACATTCTCCACCGACATCGCGTCGAGGCGAGAGGCAACATCCGCGCGATCCTGTCGAGCACGGGGAAAGCTGTTCTCATCACCTCGCTGACGACTATGCTCGCCTTCGGCTCGCTCGTCTTCGCCACCTATCGAGGACTGGGAAGTCTGGGTTCACTCCTGTTCATCGGAGTAGGAACCTGTCTTATCACCTCGCTCGTGGCCCTGCCCGCACTCCTCGGCCTTGTCGACCGGTTCTCGCGCAGGGTCGATTCTACGCGGTCGACCCCACGTGACCACGCCGCGCCAGACGCGGCATGAGGGCGCGGAGTTGACTAAATGACTCGCCCGTGCTACGCTCTGCGCTCAGTACATGCCCGACGCTCCTCTGCCCCGAAGGGGGCGAGGAACAGACACTCGTACATCGCTCGCGACTCGTGAATCATCCAGCATGAACGATCTCGGGGGAGAGCAGTAGCTTCAGGAGGTTATCGGTTGCCCCCGGACGCGCCAAGGTTCTGAAGGCTATTGTGGACTCCTCCAGGATCCCCCGGTCGGTGTCTTCCGGTAACCTTCAGAACCTACCAACGTCCCCGGTCTCCATCCCCGGTCTCTTCATCAGGAGGAATACGACATGCCGGAGAACGAACTCCCGAAGTCCACCCGACTGCTCGTGATCGGAGCCGGGCCTGGAGGATATGTGGCCGCCATCCGGGCGGCACAGCTCGGAGTGGAGACGACGCTCGTGGAAAAGGAACCATCGCCTGGAGGCATCTGCCTGAACCACGGCTGCATCCCGTCGAAAGCACTCATCTCGGCAGCGGACCTCGTGCACCGGTCGACAACGGCACAGGAGATGGGGGTGTTGGTGGAAGGGGCGAACGTCGACATATCGAAGCTCCAGGCGTGGAAGACCGATATCATCAGACGGCTCACCGACGGCGTTGCAAAGCTCCTCAAAGGTAATGGCGTGGTCGTGGTCCAGGGTGTCGCCCGGCTCACCGGGCCGAGACAGGTCGAGGTAAGGACGCCCGACGGCACAGGAGAGATCGAATTCGAGCACGCGATAATCGCCACCGGATCCCGCCCCTTCGAGATCCCCGGGCTGCCGTTCGACGGCGAGCGCATCATCACCTCGACCGAAGCCCTCGCCCTCCAGGAGGTGCCACCGCGACTCCTCGTGGTCGGCGGCGGGTATATCGGGCTCGAGCTGGGCACGGTATACGCCAAACTCGGCAGCGCGGTCACAGTCGTCGAGATGCTTGACCAGCTCCTTCCCGGCACTGAACTCCGCCTCGTCCAGACCGTAGCCCGCCGGCTCAAACAGCTCGCAATAGAAGTGCATCTACGCACGAAAGCGGTGGGAGTGAAGGAGGAAGACGGGAGGACGGTTCTCGAAGTGGAGCGCGAGGGGACGAGGGAAACCATCCCGTTCGACAGAGCTCTCATCACCGTGGGCAGGCGCCCCAATACCGAAGACCTCGGACTCGACGCAGCTGGTGTACTGCTCGGCGACGGGGGATTCATCAATACCGACGACCAGATGCGCACCTCAGTCCCGCACGTCTTCGCCATCGGGGACGTCGCCGGCCAGCCCCTCCTGGCCCACAAGGCATCGCGGGAGGGGATCCTCGCCGCAACCGTGATTGCAGGACAAGATGCAAGAGTCGATTGGAGGGTCGTGCCCGCGGTCGTCTTCACCGATCCGGAGATCGCCACCGTCGGAATGACCGATGCCCAGGCCAAAGCGCAGGGGATAGAGACAATAGTCGGCAGATTCCCGTTCGCCGCCCTGGGGCGCGCCCTCACCATGGCTCAACCAGATGGATTTGTGAACGTGGTGGCCCAAAAGGGAACGGAGAAGGTGCTGGGGGTCCACATTGTGGGGCCTGAGGCGGGTGTTCTCATCGGGGAGGCGGCCCTGGCGATCGAGATGGAAGCAACGATCCACGATATCGCCCGCACCATTCATCCTCACCCTACGCTTTCCGAATCGCTTGTCGAGGCAGCAGAGGGGGCAATCGGGAAGGCCATCCATCTCCTCAGGCGCTAGAACCAGGAGCTCATGGAAGCCGACACGGAGGTCGTGCCGAGAGCGCTCCGGCCTAAGCTCCCCCCAGTCCCTCCAGCAGATAGGCCGAGGCCAGGATCGCTTTGTGGAAGTCCTCCAGGTTCAGCTTCTCGTTCGGCGAGTGGAGGTTGTCGTCCGGGCGGCCAAACCCCATGAGGATGGCCGGCACCTTCAGGTGTTCAACGAACGTCGTGACGATCGGGATCGATCCCCCCTGGCGGATGAGGACCGGCTTGACTCCGAACCCCTTGCGGTACGCCTCAGCGGCCGCATCCATCGTTGGCCCCTCACTCGGCAAGAGGAGCGGCGGAGACCCGTGGGCCTTCGTCATCATGAGCTCGACGGTTGAGGGGCAGAGCGCCCGGACGTGCTCCTCGAAGGATCGTCCGATCCGCTCCGGATCCTGGTTCGGCACGAGACGCATGCTGATCTTCGCGCCCGCGCTCGAGGGAACGATCGTCTTACTCCCCTCCCCCATATACCCTCCGTAGATCCCGTTGACATCAAGCGTAGGTCTGGCCCACCTCCGCTCCAGGCTGGAGAACCCCTCCTCACCGTACAGCTCCTTGACGCCCAGAAACTGACGGTACTCCTCTTCGTCAAAGGGAAGAGCAGACCAGGCCTCGCGCTCCCATTCGGCCAACGGGAGGACATCGTCATAGAATCCGGGGACTGTCACCCGCCCATGTTCATCGTGGAACTGGGAGATGATCTTCGCCAGGACGTTAGCCGGATTCGCGACCGATCCGCCGAAGCCCCCGGAATGGAGATCCTGATTCGGCCCCCGAACAACTACTTCCGCGGCCACGATCCCCCGCAATGCATACGTGATCGCCGGGATCCCCGCCTCGAACTGCGAGGAATCGGAGACGATCAGGACATCAGCCCGCAGCAGATCGGTATGGGATTTTATGAACTGGGCGAGGCTCCCGCTCCCCACCTCCTCCTCCCCCTCGAGGATGAATTTGACATTCACTGGAAGCTGACCCGCGGTCTTGAGGTACGCCTCGGCAGCCTTGACATGGGCGAGGAACTGCCCCTTGTCATCGCTCGCACCCCTCGCATATATGTTCCCGTCGGCCATCGTTGGCTCGAACGGGCCGGTCCTCCACAGCTCCAGCGGATCAGGCGGCTGCACATCGTAATGACCATAGATGAGGGCAGTAGGACGCCCCTTCGCCCCGAGCCACTCTGCATAGACGATCGGATGGCGCTTCGTCTCGAACGTCTGTACCTTGAACCCGACCTTCTCGAGATGTCTGTGGATGTACCCGGCACACCTGGCAACCTCGTCCCGATACGCCGGATCCGTGCTGACGCTCTCAATACGCAGCATGTCAGCCAGCTCCTGGACAAACCGTTCGCCATTCGAGTTGATGTACTCTACTGGTGTTTTCATAATCGGATATCCTCCATGATCATGCTCAAGACCGGGGACGCGCTCGCCAACGCCCAATCGTTGTCAGGGACCGGCTATACTTCAGAGATACCCATCGGAGAGATACTCAATCGCCGCCCTCCCGATCCGTGCTTCGGGTCGATTCTCCCCGGATGTGCGGCTCCTCGCCAGCATCCTCCACACGTGGCCGGCGACCCGCAGTCAACCTCCATCTACCATCCATGACATCTGCTTCCCACGACATCTGCTGTACTACCCTTCGTGCAGTAGCTTCTCAACAACCTCCACAAACGCCTCGGCCGCCAGCCGGTGGCCGCGCTCATTCCAGTGGTTGTCAGCCTTGAAGTAGAGCCAGCGGCCCTCCGCATGCTCCCGCAGCAGGGGAAGGAGGTCGACCACCTCGATCCCCGCCCCTTGGGCGAACCGCACGAGCCTCTGCTGTGGCGCGTCGAGATCGAAGTCCTCGGGCGTGATCCCCGGATGGCGCACCCCCCTGGCATAGATCTGTTCTACCACAGGGATGACGACCAGCACCATCCCCGCTCCATGCGAGCGGCTTACCCTGTCGATCTCCACGAGGAGCCGCTCGGTCACATCCCACCTCCCCTCCTCCGCGAAGGAGCGATCGAAGATGCTGAACCACTCCAGCCGTTTGAACTTGCTGCCGACATTCACGAGATCACGAAGAGCATACCATCTTCGGCGGACGAAACTGACGAGATAGCTCGATCCCTCAAACCTCGGTACAGGTACCCCCACCAGCTGGAGTGCACCATCGCGCCCGACGACAAACCTTGGCTTCCCATACCACTCGTTGTAGTAGGCTATCAGATTGTCGTACGCATCATTGAGATAAAACGCAACAATGACGAGATCGGGGTGGTACTTCACTCCCTCACGCCGCAAGAAGAGCAGCTGCTGATCAGTGCTGTAACCGCTCGTCCCCAGGTTAATCACTTCTACATCCTGACCCAGCATACTATCGAGCTGACTGGGGAACGCGACCTCCTGAGCCACGCCGTACCCGAACGCGTAGGAGTCGCCGAGTACGACGACGCGCTTCGCCCCGACACGCTTATCGTACTCGTACTCTTTCGAACGCAATCCCCTCGCGTTGATCTTCACCTCTACTCGCCACTCCTGACCAGAGTGAACCGTGCGGGCGCCGGCCAGCCCCCTCCATCCCAGTTCCTCGTCGTAGGTGCACACCACCTTCTCCATGACGAGCGGCACCGTAACGAGCCGAACGAATGCGGTCCGCAATGCCGCCTCTGATGCCGCGGCGACAATGACGAGGGTCCACAAACAGAGAGAGAGACGCCGCACCCAGCGTCTCTCCCACAACTTCTGGAGCAGATTTCTGTGCGATCGTTGTACTGCCATCTCTCCCCTAGCTGCTGTCCGATGAGGACTCCGGACCCTCCTCGCTCACGATTCTGGCGACATCGCAGACCCGATCTCCCCGCTCGATGTCGATAAGGCGCACCCCCTGCGTGCTCCGCCCCATCTCCCGTATGTCGCTCACCGCGATCCTGATTACCTGCCCCTGAGACGACATGATGATCACCCCGTCGCTCTCCACCACCTCGAGCGCGGCAACGATGGGGCCGTTCTTCTCCGATACCTTCAGCGTTATCAGCCCCAAGCCGCTGCGCGATTGCACGCGGTAGTCAGCGATCGCTGTCCGCTTCCCGTACCCCCGTTCAGTTACGATGAGAAGGCTCGCCTGCCGCTTCACCGCTACCATGCCAACGACCTCATCGCCCTTTCTCAGCGATACGCCCTTGATGCCGGCAGCCGAACGTCCCATAGGACGGACCTCTGACTCGTGGAACCGAATTGCCTTCCCCAAGTGAGTAATGAGCATGACATCCTGTGAGCCATCCGTGGCCTTCACCTCGATGAGCGAGTCCCCCTCGCGTATCGTCACCGCATGGATCCCTGTGCGGCGCGGATGCGAGAATTCGGATAGGGCGATCCTCTTCACGAGCCCGTTCTTAGTTGCCATCACCAGATACCCACCGCCCATGAAATCTCTCACCGGCACGTAGGCCGTAATAGCCTCACCCTGGCCCAGTGCCAGCATGTTCGTGATCGCCCGCCCCTTCGCCAGTCTCCCTCCCTCCACTATCTCATGCACCTTGAGCCAGTAGCACCGCCCCCGATCGGTGAAGAAGAGAATATAGTGGTGTGTCGACGCAACGATGAGGCTCTCGGCGAAGTCATCTTCTCTCGTGAGGACTCCTATCATCCCCTTGCCGCCACGCCCCTGACGCCGATAGGCATTCACTGCCATCCGCTTGTAATATCCCCGGTGGGAGACCGTGACGACCATGTCCTCCTCAGCAATCAGGTCCTCGACCGTCAGTTCCTCCTCTTCCTCGCTTACGATCTCAGTGCGGCGATCATCAGCGAACCGCTTCTTCACTTGGAGCAGCTCCGCCCTGACGACCTCCATCACCGCGGCCCGGCTTGCCAGTATCGACTTGAGCTTTGCGATGAGCTTGATGATCTCGAGATACTCTTCATCGACCTTCTTGCGCTCCAGTCCCGTGAGCCTGGCCAAACGCATGTCCAGGATCGCCTGAGCCTGCAGTTCGCTCAGTTTGAACTCCTTCACCAGGCCCTGCCTGGCAGTCTCGGGGGTGCGCGATTTCTTGATCAGAGTGACAATGGCATCGATGTGGTCGAGCGCGATCTTGAGCCCTTCCAGAATGTGAGCTCGCTTCTCCGCCTTGTCGAGCTCAAACTTCGTCCGCCGCACTACCACTTCATGTCGGTGCTCGAGAAAGAACTCGAGCATCTGTTTCAGATTGAGCACACGCGGCTGGCCATCCACGAGGGCGAGCATAATGACCCCGAACGTGTCCTGCATCTGCGTATGCCGGTACAGCTGGTTGAGAATCACCTCCCGTTGCGCATCGCGCTTCAGTTCGAGTACGATACGCATTCCATCTCTATCTGACTCATCGCGCAGATCGGTGATGCCGTCGATCCTCCGATCCCGCACGAGCCGGGCGATCCGCTCGATGAGAACCGATTTGTTGACCTGGTACGGGATCTCGCTGATGACGAGCCGTTCGCGTCCCCCCTTCCTCGTCTCAGCACTTACTCGCGCCCTCACGACTAGTCGCCCTTTGCCGCTCTCATATGCATCGCGGATGCCTTTTGCACCGATGACAATGCCCCCGGTGGGGAAGTCCGGGCCGTGGACATGTTTCATCAGTTTCGAGGTGTTTATCTCGGGATTTTTGATCAATGCAATCAGCGCGTCGACGATTTCTCCCAGGTTGTGAGGCGGGATGTTTGTCGCCATCCCTACTGCGATCCCGGATGAGCCGCTCACCAGCAGGTTGGGAATTCCACACGGGAGGACCGTCGGTTCCTCGCGGCTTGCATCATAGTTGGAGATGAAGTCAACTGTCTCTTTATCTATGTCAGCCAGTATCGCCTCTGCTATCGGAGTGAGCCGCACTTCCGTATACCGATACGCAGCCGCCGCGTCACCATCTACCGATCCGAAGTTCCCCTGACCATCGATGAGTGGGTAGCGCAACGAGAAATCCTGGACCATACGTACGATCGCATCGTACACGGCGCCATCCCCGTGGGGATGGTACTTGGCCAACACATCCCCCACCACCGCCGCCGACTTCTTGTATGGGCGGTTGGAGGCCAGCCCCAGCTCCCGCATGGCGAAGAGGATTCTTCGATGGACGGGCTTCAGTCCGTCCCGCACCCGAGGCAGAGCTCTTCCTACGATCACGCTCATGGCGTAGTCGAGATAGGAAGTTCTCATCTCATCTTCGATATCTACCGGGACAACCTTTTCGCGACGAATCGCCATCAATCCTTCCTTCTTCCGCAGATCTCCTCTTTCACCTGGCCGGGACTGTCCCCCGGTTTACATTCACCTGAGTCCAGCACCGGTCCACGGGCTCCGAACTCAGGTGCGCCTGCAGAGACCGTCGCCCTACACGTCCAGGTTCCGCACCTCCTTTGCATGATCTTCGATGAACTTACGGCGGGGCTCCACGGCATCCCCCATCAGCACCGTGAATACCCGGTCTGCTTCCACGGCATCCTCCAATGTCACCTTTCGGACCGTCCGCCGCTCCGGATCCATCGTCGTCTTCCACAGCTGCTCCGGATTCATCTCCCCTAATCCCTTATACTGCTGGACGACCACCTTATCTTCCCCCAGGCGCTTCAGCAGCTTTTCCAGGTCATCATCGCTCTCGACGAAATACTCATCATTTTTCTTCTGCACCCGATAGAGCGGCGGCTGGGCGATGTACACGTATCCCTGTGCCACGAGTTCGCGCATATACCGGTAGAAGAAGGTGAGAAGGAGCGTCCTTATATGAGAGCCGTCGACATCTGCGTCTGTCATGATGATTATCTTATGATAGCGCACCCGTTTGAGATCGAACTCGTCCTCGCCGACGCCTGTCCCGAGGGCGGTGATGATCGTGCGGATCTCTTCATTACTCAGCACCTTGTCTATCCGTGCCTTCTCCACATTAAGGATCTTCCCCCGCAGAGGCAGGATCGCCTGAAACCGGCGGTCCCGCCCCAGCTTCGCTGACCCACCGGCTGAATCGCCCTCGACCAGGTACAGCTCGCACAGCGAGGGATCAGTCACTGAGCAATCGGCGAGCTTGCCGGGGAGGACATCGCTCTCCAGGGCGCTCTTTCTCCTCGTAAGCTCCCGTGCCTTCCTCGCAGCCTCACGCGACCGTGCGGCCGTGAGCGCCTTGGAGACGATCCTGTTCCCGATCCGCGGATTCTCCTCGAGAAATCCCGAAAGGGACTCGCCGACGAGTGACTCTACGATTCCCTTAATCTCGCTGTTACCCAACTTCGTCTTTGTCTGACCCTCGAACTGCGGATCGCGCATCTTGACCGAGACGACAGCCGTAAGCCCCTCGCGCACGTCCTCGCCCGATAGCGAACTCGGCTCCTTGCCCTTGAACAGCCCGTTCTTCCGGGCGAAATCGTTCAGCGTCCGCGTGAGCGCCGACTTGAACCCGACAAGATGTGTGCCTCCCTCAGTTGTGCTGATGTTGTTGGCAAAGCTGAATACGTTCTCGGCATATGAATCGTTGTACTGGAGAGCGACTTCTACCTCGGTGCTATTACGCTGACCCGAAAGGTAGATAGGCGGCCGGTGAAGGGGGTGCTTGTTCTCATCGAGGAACTTGACGAACTGGACGATCCCCCCGTCATATTTGAATGAGTGAGTTTTGCCACTCCGCTCATCTTTGATATCGATCCGCAGCCCCTTGTTCAGAAACGCCAGTTCCCGCAGCCGTGTCGACAGAAGATCGAAGCTGAGCTCCGCCTCCTTGAATATCTCCGGATCCGGCTTGAAGGAGACGGTCGATCCTGTCGTCTTCGATTTCCCGACGACCTTCAGCTGGGTCGCAACCTTCCCCCGTTCATACCGTTGGTGATGTACCTTCCCGTCCAACCTCACCTTTACCTCAAGCCACTCGGACAGGGCATTCACGACGGAGACACCCACTCCATGGAGCCCGCCGCTGATGCGGTACGCCTTGTCATCGAACTTTCCGCCGGCATGGAGGGTCGTCATCACCACCTCGACGGCAGGACGCTTCTGGCCGGGATGCATGTCGATCGGGATACCGCGACCATTGTCTACCACACTGGCACTCCCGTCACGGTGCAGAATGACATCGATCCTCGTGCAGTGCCCGACAAGCGCCTCGTCCACCGAATTGTCCACGACCTCATAGACGAGATGGTGGAGCCCGCGAGTCGAGGTGTCCCCGACGTACATCGCCGGCCTTCGCCGCACACCCTCCAGCCCCTTCAACACCTGTATCTTACGGGCGTCGTAACGATCCTGAGTCAAACCCGATTCACCCCCTCTCCGGTCCACGAACGCTTGACCACGGAAAAGACAATATCACGTACTGTACCAGCCCCGAGTCGTTCGTTGAGACGTTTGACTATCATCGGCTTGAGAAAGACAAGCTCATGCATCCACGCTGAACTCTCGACCTCGACGAACAGAACGCTCCTTCTTATGGCGACCGCCCTGGTGCAACAAGCCACCCGCTCCCCGACAACTTCATCCCATGAGAGGACGGCTCCCTGTTCTCTCATCCCCCGTTCAAGGTCGAGACCCTTTACCACTCGTTCCAGTATCGCCCTTATGTGTTCCGGTGACATCATCTCAACCTTCGACGAACGCCCCGTCCTCGAGCAGAAACGTCGCCGCCTCCAGATCCCTTGCCTCGATGCTATCGCTCCTCGTCGTCGCCAGGAATATCTGTTCCCACTCCTCCAATATCGTCACCAGGGCACCTGCCCGGTCCCTGTCGAGCTCGGAAAAGACCTCATCGAGGACAAAGACGGGGTCCTCTCCGATATGCCTGCGCAGCAGATCCGCCTCTCCGAGGCGAAGTGCGATGGCCGCACTCCGGTGTTGCCCTTCGGAACCGTAGGTACGCAGATTCCGCCCCCCAACTGCTACCTCAATGTCGTCACGGTGAGGACCAACCAGTGTCTGTCCCCGCTCGATCTCAGCCCTCCTCGTCCGTACGAGCTTATCGCGGAACTCATTGGCCAGCTCATCTCCGCTCATTCCGGTCCCGTCCCCAACAGTGGGGGCGTAGACAAGATCCATAGAATCGCGACCTCCTCCCAGCTGGCCATACAATGCGATCGCGCGCGGCGCCAATTCCTCCATCGCAGACTGCCGTTCCACGATGATCCTGGCGCCCAGGGAGACGAGCTGTTCATCCCACGGCTCGAGGCTCTCCGCACGCACCCCCCCGCTCTCTCGCGCCACGAGCAGCACACGATTACGCTGTTGCAGGGTCCGTCGATAGTCATTCAACATCTGAAGATAGATCCGCGATATCTGAGAGACGGCGATATCGAGAAAGCGGCGGCGCTGGCCGGGCGGGCCCTTTGTCAATTTCGTGTCATCCTGCGACAGGCTGACGACGGCTATCTCGCCGACCAGCTCCGATATCCTGGCGAGCCGGACACCGTTGAATCCGACCTCCTTCTGGCCGCCGCGTACCGTTGCCGTGACTTCGAATGGCCCCCTGCGCCTCTCTCCCCGACCTTCTAGATGAAAGAAATCCGCTCCCCACCTCACAAGCTCACCATCAAGGGCCCCTCGTGGAGAACGGGATACGCAGAGGTAGTAGATGGCCTCGAGGACATTCGACTTGCCCGCCCCATTTTTGCCGATGAGCAGGTTCCTCTGTGCGTCGAAGGAGAGGTGAAGCTCCTCAAGATTCCGGAAGTTCCTCGCAAGGAGTGAGGTGAGTCGCACGGCATTCCTCCCTCAATTCTATTGTATCGGCCTTTCTACCGCCCCGCAATAGAAATCTCAAGTCCTCTCGTGTCGCTCATTCCCACTCCTCCGGTAGGGGCGCCGGCCCCGCTCAATGCCCAGTTTGTGGCACCACCGGTAGAGAGTAGATTGCCCCACGCCGAGCCTGTCCGCCGCCGCACGCATATCGCCCCCCGTCGCGGCCAAGGCCGCCCGGATTCCCCGTTCGATGGCATGGCATTTCCCTTCTTGTCCGATCCGCTCCAGCGTCTGGTGGAGATCGATCCTCAGCCCGTCGGGCAGAGACAGGTCGGGAAGATGCTCAACCGCAATCATGTCCTCATCGGCCAGCACGATGGCGCGCTCGATGACGTTCTCCAGCTCGCGCACATTGCCCGGCCACCGCTGGCGACAGAGAAGGTCGAGAGCAGAAGGAGTTATCCCCTTCCGTCGCTTACCGTCCGCATCCCGGAGAAGATGATCGACGAGAAGGGGAATATCCTCCGGCCTGTCACGGAGCGGGGGTATGTGAATCGAGAAGACATTGAGCCGATAGTACAGATCTTCCCTGATCCTCTTCTCGGCGACTTCTTTCTCGATATCTTTGTTCGTCGCGGAAATGATCCGCACGTCGACCCGCCGCGGCTCCGTATCACCGACTCGTCGGATCTCTCCTTCCTGGAGGACTCTCAGGAGCTTCGCCTGGGTGTACGAACTGAGATCCCCGATCTCATCCATGAACAGCGTGCCCCCGTCCGCCTCCTCGAACAGACCTTTCTTGTCCCGGATGGCTCCGGTAAACGCTCCTCGCTTGTACCCGAAGAGCTCGCTCTCGAGCAGATCTGTCGGTATCGCGGCACAGTTACACGGCACAAATGGCTTGCTCGCCCGGGGACCAGTCATATGGATCGCGCGCGCCACCAACTCCTTCCCCGTCCCACTCTCCCCACTGATGACGACCGAGACATTGCTCTTCGCCACCCGCGCTATGCTGTCGAGCACCCGACCGATGGCAGGGCTACGCCCGACTATTGAGCGATCCCTCGTGCGAAGAGCGGAGCGAAGCGTGGCGATCTCCTCCGTTCTCTCTCCATGGAGCCGCGCACTCCCGATCGCAGGGGCTGCCATGTACGCCAGCGATGCGAGGAAATCGACGTCGTCCGATGTGAAGACCTTCGTCGGGTCGCGGCTGTCTACGTAGATCGCCCCGATGACCTGCTCGGGGAGCTTGAGCGGAACGCATATGAATGAGATAATCTTGTATTCCACGATGCTCTCGAACATGCTGAATTCCCTCTGTGCATCGCGCGAATAGACTGCCCTCGCTTCATCCACCGACAGGGTCACAACCGTCCGGCTGAAGTCGGCGGCGTCTTCGATCGTCTTTCCCCCGACATTTCGCGCCGCCTCTACGGCCAGATCCCCGTCGTCCTTGCCCGCGAGCAGGATCAATCCTCTCTCCGCGGGGAGCGTGATGAGCACCAGATCCATCAGGCGCGCCAGGAGTTTCTCCAGCTCCCAGAGCGAGGCCACGGTTCTCCCCGCCTGATAGAGAGTCACGAGCCGCTCCTTATCCATAGGCACCTTGGGAGAGTAGATGATCGTCTCCTCACGTCCAGCCCACCATTCGTTTGCCTCACTCCTGGTCTGTTTCATCTTTCCACCTGCCCAGATAGAGTTGTGATCGCTCCGCGTCGGGGACCGCCCCGAGCCGGGAGAAGATCTCATGTGCACGACCCATCAATTCGAGTGCCTCCTCGACGTAGCCATACCGCCATTTGAAGACAGCAGTCTCCATGAATGTAAGCGCCAGCTCATGGATCGATTCCGCTCCACTCAGTCCCTCTATGCTCTCCTCGAAGCGCTGGGCCGCTCGCTCCCACACGTCCTTCAACGCATATGTCCTGCCCTCGAGCCGAGCACAGATAGCCACCGACACGCGATCCCCGCCGCGCTCTGCACTCTCCCGTGCTCGGGAGAGGAGCGCGAGTGCATCGTCCGCCCGCCCTTCCTGAACGGCGAGCTCAGCCTCCCTCATTTCGATCTCGGCCAAATCGCGCTCCATCGGGCCGCATTCGGCCACAGCTCTCGCTTGCTGCAACAGCTGTCGCGAGGCATCCAGATCTCCCCACCTCATGTACGTCTCCGCGGCGCTGCACGTGACTCCAACCGTTAGACTATCGTTCTGAATCAGACGCGCATGCGCGAGGCTCTTGGAGAAGCACGCGGTCGCCCTCCGCCGATCCCCCCTCTTCCCATAGAGGACCCCCAGGTTGCAGTATATTCCTCCCATCCGCTCGCGCTCGGCGTGTCTCGCGGAGAGACGAAGCGCCCGCACGTAGTGACCAACCGCCCGATCCCATTCGCCCTTTTCGTAGTAGATCGCGCCGAGGAGAAGCATGGTGCGCGCCCGCGCCTGCGGCGTCTCCTCCAGGGAGAGAAATTCCTCGTAGCATCTCGCCGCACGCTCGAGATCTCTCCCCCGGAGATAGTACCCAGCTCCCAGGTTCCTCGTCGCCCTCCTGACGTACGATACGTTCTCGCACCGTCTCCCGAGAACGATAGCACGCTCAAGCACCTGCCTGGCGCGGTCCCATTCCCCGTGTTCGACAAGACACGCACCGAGACTATTCGTGTATCTCGCAACCGCCCCGACATTCCCGAGTTCTTCCTGAATGGCGATGGCGCGCTCGAACTCGTCGACGGCACGCCGCCAGTCGCCCGTGTCGAGATATGACATGCCGAGATTGTGATGTGCCCGCGCGAGTTCCCTCCCGTCCCCACTTCGCTCAGCAACCTCGAGACTCTGATGAAGGCACCGTGCCGCGGCATCGACCTCGCCGATCTTGAGGTAGATGAGCCCCATCGCCGTCAGCGCCCGCGCCAGCTCCTCCTCGTCGCGCTCAGCCAGGATCTGCCGGGCCCTCTCGCACATGCGCAGGCCCTGCTCGTGCTCACCGCGCTGGGAACTGAGCCAGCCGAGATCGATGCGCACGCCTGCTGCCCCTGCCACGTGACTCGCGCTCTCGTACAGATCTAGCGCCTTCCGATAGGACTCCTCCGCATCGTCATACCAGGCCTGACCCCTTCTTTCGCACAGCCTGCCGCTCTTGTGGAACAGGCGCGCCCGATCGACCACTGCCTCGCATGAACCACCCGCCGCGGCGCAATAGGATGACCGGGCCTGAGCGTAGCTAGCAAGCGCGTTCGACGTCCTCCCGCACAGGGCCTGCAGATCTCCCACCTTCTCCTCGAGCGGAGCCCGCTCGGCCGGCGAAGGACCGAGCGCAAGGGCCTGCTCAAACAGACCGATCGCCCTGCGGACAAGGTGCGCGCCACAGGCGCGATCCCCGGCCTGCGCCAAGTACCACCGTGCCATCTCCCGATCGCCTGCGCCCAGCCAGTGGTACGCCAGGTCGTCAGCTATCTCATCCTTGCTTGCTCGCCAGTTCGGCAAGCGCCTCAGAACGAACGTTCTCTCCCAATCCTACCAGGTCCGCGATGGCACCCAGGTGGCACCGACCGCCCGCCACTGCCACGAGTTCAGCGACCTCTCTCGCAGCCCCGCTCATCCCCTGAAGGCGGGCGAGCACGGCCTCTTCTACCGACGGGGGAGCGACGATCTCATGCTCCCCTGCCACGAGATCGCATTCACCCTCTTCGAACCAAACCGCCCCACGGGAAGCAAGACTCTTCAGGCACTCCTTGACGAGCAGCGGGTTTCCCCCCGTGTTCGACTCAAGGAGGCGGACAAGTTCCTTGCCCACCACCCGGCACCGCGCCATTGACCCCACGAGACGACGGATCTCCTCCCGTTCCAGACCGGTGAGGTGGATCGCTGTGGCCCCGGGTATCTCCTCGACGTTGTCCAGTGCATCCGATGATACCTCCCCTTCGCCTCTGTGGCTTACGCCCACACAGATCATCACCGGCAGATCTGTCGTCCTCCTCGCTGCATAGTGGAGTATCCCCGCGGAGACTGCATCACTGCGATCGAACTCGTCGATGATCACCGCAATGGGGACCCGCTCCGATGCGTGCTGGAGAAGCTCGCCGATGGCATCGAGGTCTGCCTCCGCCGCGGCCGATAGCTGCGTCTCCGCCAGCCCCTCAGACCGCCTCAGCCCGCGCACCAGCGAATCTGCCGCGTCCGCTCCGCGCTCTTGCATCACGTCGATCACAAAGAATCCCTGCACCTGCGCCCAGCTCATGAACTCGCGAAGGAGACGCGTCGTCCCGATACCTTCCTCCCCCGTGATAACCGCCACCTGCCCTGCTCCACCCCGCGCCCTCAGCGCGATCTCCTTCAGCTGTTCCAGCTCCGCCTCGCGCCCGACAAAGTCGCCGTCACCCAGCTCGCGGCCTCTACGCAATAGTCGACTACCTTTTTCCTCCAGAATCGCACGAAGCTCAGAGGAAAGCGCTGCAGCGGAGTGGATACGGCGGGCAAGCGATTTCTCCAGCAATCGTCCCACGATCTCCGAGAGTTCGACGGAGACATGGGAAGCGCGTTCGTGGAGCCGAGGTGGAGGCCGATGGAGATGTTGGTCAAGTATGTCGCGCCAACTCCCCTCGAACGGCAGGCTCCCGGCCAGAGCCTGGTACAGGATGACGCCCAGCGAATAGAGATCGGACCTGCCATTGCACGGTCTTCCGGCGATCGCCTCGGGAGAGAGGTACGGGATTGTGCCGAAGAGCGCTCTATTCTCCACCATCTCCGTTACGTAGCGTGCGAGGCCGAAGTCGGTTAGCTTGACCACCCCGGGGCCACGAGTATCCCTGCTGACGAGGATGTTGCCCGGCTTCAGATCACCGTGCACAATCTCTTTCTCGTGGACGTAATCGAGAGCATCACAGACTCCCAGCACGAGACAGACTAATCCATCGATGTCATCGCGCCAACACGCGTCGATGATCGACCCTCCCTCCACGAATTCCATCGTGAAGAACGGCGCTCCGGATCCGGTCTCGCCGAAGTCGTACACACGCACGATGTTGGGATGGGTGAGCCGGGCCATAGTCCGAAACTCGTCCCGGAGCCGCGCCCCCAGTGCAGCCGGCGGCAGAATTTCTCCGCCAACGTCCTCCGGTTCCTCTGCGGAGAGACCAAGGTGCCGTGCCGCCTTCAGCGCTACTACACGCCCCGTGAGCCGGTCGACCGCCCTGTATACTATCCCGCCAATCCCGCTTCCAGCGACCTCTGTCAGCTCGTACCGACCCCCGACAACCGCTCCCATCTGGCCTCCCCGATATCTGGGAACTTCTCATACAATGATAAGACCACGTGCCCGGTCTCCCCACGAGCATACTGTTTTCGCCCGAGAATGTCAATGCTCGATTCCGCACCTCCTCCTCACGCCCCCGGCTTGCGGCGCCGGGAACGCTGCCACATGGTGTCTCCAGACCCTGGAGACACAGGCCACCGCGTCTCCTTTTTAGTTTCTGAGAATTTCGCAGGCAATGATATGTCCCCCCTAACCGAAGTCTCATGACAGACCCCTGGCTGCCGCTCTTCCGCTGGGCGATCAGCCCGGAAGAAGGCTGCCAGGGGTGTAGTGAGGGGGTGCAATGAACCGCCAGAACGAGGCAGTCGGGGCCTAGGGCAACTTATAGGCCTCGAAACATGCCTGGGTCCAGATCGCGGCCGACTCTCGCCTACAGAGCCCCCCCATGGGCTTGATCCCGGAATTGAGGCAATAGCAGTACATGCCCGTAGGGGCCCAGCCCGGCACAACGTCCACCCGATGAAGGGAGAGAGAGTCCAGCGGGCCTATCGCGACCGTATGCGGCCCGAACACCGGGTCGATGATCGGCCCAACGGGCCCGAGAACTGCTGTCCACACATCTACTGTGACGTCCCGATCGACCGCGTTCCGCAATACCGCAGTGTACCCCACCTCCCCGCCCCCCGGGG
This sequence comes from candidate division TA06 bacterium SM23_40, assembly GCA_001303705.1. Classification (GTDB taxonomy): domain Bacteria; phylum LJUI01; class LJUI01; order SM1-40; family SM1-40; genus SM1-40. The sequence goes on along the minus strand of LJUI01000010.1, from coordinate 26,270 downwards.
GTATGATTGTGGGGAAAGCATCCGGTATCAGGCTCGTCGACACAGGCGAGAAGATGATAACGTGGAAATCATCCTCCGCCAGAACGGGTCCTTTGACGATGCTCTGGGGATCAGGGGAATAGGAGACGTATCCTACGAGCCGGTAGTTGTCCGAAGGGATCACTCCCATCGGGATCGCGTCGCCGTGACGGGATCCCATCAGGCTGTCCCGCGCCGCCACAGTGCACGCCTCCGAGGCGATGTAGTGGCTGGCTGACGGCCCGCCTCTCAGGACGAGGTGGAGGCTGCCGGTGAACTTCTCGTCCGTGCAGTTACGTATGAGATAGGTGAGAGCCAGAGAATCCCCTGGACAATAGGAGACCGCCTCTCGTTCGCTCACATCTCCCTCGATGTCGAGTTCGATGTAGGGCCGATCAGGACACAGCACATCTAGAATTCTTTCTATTACTTCGGATTTCGTATTCACCCCCTGGTTCTCGAGCGCACCGAGGGCAAAAGAGAAGTAGATAGCTTTGTATCGAACCGACCGGATGCCGAGCCCATTCCCCAACCTGGCGTCGCTCACTCCTGCGGAGAAGACCTCACTGCCGTATCCTGGCAGCGCGTCTATCACATCGATCGATGTGTGCGGCCCGAGGTCATTGGAACTGTACACGAATCGGAGTCCCCCGAAGACAGTACCCGCCTGCCCCACGATCGAGTCGACCTGGCCGACTGAGGTATCGGCCAGGATTCCGCCGAAGTAGTGCGCGAAGAGGGAATCGAGCGTATCGGGTGGCTGCGAGTACTGCTCGAATCCGTCATTCCCCTCACAGAACCCCCCCCCTCCCACCTTGAGGTACTCGACCAGCTGCGATGCCTCCGTCGACTCGATCGTTCCCCCGCAACTCAGCGATTCCGGTCGCCAGCCGAGCGCGACAAATACCGCATCGTAGTCTCGGAGATCGTACTCGCCGAGATCGGCATCCTGGACACTGGTAACCACCATCGCCGCCGGGTCGGCCAGAGCCAGGGCCTGCCCGAGCTCCGCCTCGGGAGAGGTGGTCTCATGCAGCCCCGACAAGCAGTAGAGACTCTGCCACTGGGCATCCGGATCGTTGAACGTCACTCCGCTATCGTTGTCCCAGATGAGGAAACAACGGACTGTCCGATGATAGTAAATATCTCCGGCATCTTCGCGTCGGTCGGTCCACACACAGTGCGCGGCATTCGATGCATCGACATGGATCGAGGGGAGTATGCGTGGACCCGGCACCGCTGTGGAGTACGGACGACGGCTCGGCCCAAAGCTCTGGCCGCTGTTGAATGACCGAGCGAGATAGCACTCCCAGTCCCCGCTTCGTCGATCGCAATATCCGACCCAGACCACCGCCCGGCTATCCGGCTGCCCGTCCACGTTCCCTGCCGAGACCGAGGGAAGGAGCTGCTCGCTCCCGGTTAGATCGTCGCTGATAAGCACATCTTCTTCGAAGCTCGCTCCGCCATCGGTCGATCCCGAGACCCAGATGTCGTAGTCCCCGTTCCGGCGGTCGCTCCAAGCGACATACAGCTTCGCCCTACCGTCCGCTCCAATCGAGGGGCAGCTGAGACTATCCTGTGCCTGTACATCCGCAACCTGAACGGCATGCTCGAACCCCGAGCCGAGCCCCGTCGATCGACTCACATACACGGTCGGTGCAGTACCCCCTCCTCCTTCACCCTCTGGAGCGTACCGAAACTTCGCATAGTACGCGACGGCCACCAGTCCCGACATCGGATCGAATGTTATTGATGGCGTGATCGAGTACGCACTCGTCGCTCCGGGCACATGGGCTACCGGCTCATCAGTGGTCCATTCGAACCCGCCATCGCTCGACACCGAAGAATAGGTCTGGCGCGTCCCATCGCGCGCATCCTCCCAGACGATATGGATGTTGCCCGAAGCGTCTACCGCCATGGAAGGAGCGCGCTTCCAGGCAGACGACCAGGCCTCATCGCTCACGGGAACCTGTTCGCAGAATCTCTCTTCACCCTCTGTAGATCTGGCAAACAGAACTCTCCACTGGAGTGTACCCCCGCTCCCCGCCGTCTCTTCGATCCATGTGACACAGATCCCTCCGTCAGTCCCGACGGCAACGGCGGCCTCCCGATGAGCGCAGAGATCACCGCTCTCTGTGTTCACTTGCACGTTCGCGCTGAACGAGAGCCCTCCGTCGACCGATGAGGCATAGTAGATATCACTAGCTGAGTCGCCCGACCGGTGATCCGACCAGACGACATGGATCGCGCCCGACTCGTCAACGGCAACCGCCCTATCGGCTCTCGTCGTCTCCTGTCTCTGCCCGGGCGGATCGTCATTCACCCGTACGTCAGCCCAAACCGACTGCGAGATAACGAGCGCGAGCACGACAATAAGCCCGGGGCCTGACAGCGGACAGAAGCTATTCATCGCGCACTTCATCTCCGCCTCCCCCCTTGTGGTGTCCATCGTGTTCCGGGTTCTTAGTTCCCCGCTCCTCACGCAAGACAGGGTTGCCACTCCCTGCAACCGGTATGGGCAGCCGGTTACGAGCAAGTAGTGGCCGCCTCGACATGGTAGTACTCGGTGAGGGAGCACCATGTGGAATGTTCGGCTATCGTTCCGGGAGTGGGCACGCAGAAGTGCAGTGGCAGGAGGTAGGTGCGGCAGGATTCGGTGACGTTCACTGCATCGCTATCTGCTCATTCCACAGCCTCCGATAGCCTGATGGGCATCAACAGGTAGAGCAGCTCTTCTCCCTGCTCCTGCTCTTCCGGCGTCACTAAGCCAGCCGACAGCGGCGTGCTGAGTGACATTTGCACCTGGTCGCTGCCAACATTGCGCAGTATCTCTAGAAGATAGCTGGCGTTATACCCGACATCCATATCCTCTCCGCCGTACTCACATGCCACTTTCTCTCTCGCCTCACCGATATCGGGAGTCGCAGCGAATAGCTCCAGCCCTTCTCCTCCCAGCGACATTCGGACGAGATGAGTATGGGGACTTGAGAAGATCGCCACCCGCCGTAGCGCCGCGGTGAGTTCGCCGGCTTCAACTCGAACCCTGTTCGGATTCTCTTTCGGAATGACCTGTCGATAGTCCGGGAACGGACCCTCGATGAGCCGCGCGGTGATGGATGTTTCCCCGAGGTAGATTCCTATCCGTCCGGAATCGACTCGGATCTCTACCTCGCTCTCCGGGTCCAGCACTCTGATTACCTCTGTCAGAGCTTTCCGCGGGACGATCGCCTCCAGTTTCTTCGGCAACCCGGGCAGCCCCTTCCGCTCCACGAGGGCAAGCCGATGTCCGTCAGTCGCCACCAATCGGATTGTGCCCTCTGCGATCTGACACAGTGCTCCGCACAGGGCCGGCCGCGCCTCATCGCCTGCAACCGCGAACGCTACTTTGTTGACAGTTCGCTCTATGAGACTGCCAGGCACGCGGAAACCGCTCTCTGTGGGAAGGGGGGGCAACTCCGGATACTCCTCCTTCGCCATCCCCGACACCCGGAACTTCGACCGGTGGCAGATGATCTCAGCCTGCTCTCCCTCGCATACGATTCGGACCGGCTGCTTCGGCAACTCACGCGCTATCTCCCCGAGGCGCCGTGCGGGAAGGGTGATCGCCCCTGGCCTCTTGATCTCCGCCTCCACTTGCGTCGTAACTGCCACATCTAGGTCGGTGCCCGAGACGCGTATCTTTCCATCCTCAGTCTCCAACAGGATGTTTGACAGCACCGGAAATGTAGTACGGGCAGGGATTACGTGGAGTACGGTCGTCAGGACCTTTGTCAAAACCTCTTGCGCTATGAGTATCTCCATGGTTGGTTCTCCCGGACAAGATGCGAAGGGTTACCACTCCCGATCTACTTCTAAGATAGATATAAATACGATGCTGTAGTAGGAGGTGTGAATATGTTGGTCCAATTCGTAACCGATTGTCATGTAGAAGGTTACAAGACGGGCTCGCAGGGAGAAGCCGTGCATAACATGGTCGATTATCCACACAATTGCACAGACTGGGACCGAGCGGTAGATCCGTCTACATATGGTGCACAGGAGATTCAGATTCTATCCAGATGTCAGGCGTCGCTCGAGACTCTGGATGGTTGCATCGAACGGACGGTCTACGTTGCGGCGTCTCTCTATCTTGTCGCACGCGTGGAGCACCGTCGTGTGATCCTTGCCGCCGAACTGTGCGCCCACTTCGCTCAGAGAGAGATTCGTCAGCTTCCGGCAGAGGTACATGGCAATCTGGCGCGGGAGGGCGATTGATGCAGTCCGACGGCGGCCGCGTAGCGCCTCCTCGGAAACTCCATGGTGATCGGCGACTACAGACTGAATGCGTTGCACACTCAACGGAGGAGACGAGTCTGCGATGATATCTTCGAGAACCTCCTCGGCCAGCTCGACAGTTATCTCACGGCCGGAGAGAGAAGAAAAGGCGAGAAGGCGGATCAGGCATCCTTCGAGTTCACGGATGTTAGATTTGACTTTGGTCGCGATGTACAGTGTCACGTCGTGAGGAATGGCGATGCCGTCGCGATCTGCCTTCTTGCGTAGAATGGCAGTACGCGTCTCCAGGTCGGGAGGTTGGATATCAGCGACAAGTCCCCACTGGAAACGGGACACAAGGCGCTCCTCGAGAGAGGGGATGTCTTTCGGCGGACGATCGCTCGTCAGGACGATCTGCCTCCCTGCCTCGTGGAGAGCGTTGAATGTGTAAAAGATTTCCTCCTGCAGGCTCACCTTGTCTGCGAGGAAATGAATGTCGTCGATCAGGAGCAGGTCATTGGAGCGGTACTTCCTCTTGAATTCGAGAGTAGTGCGATTCTGTATGGAATGAATCATCTCGTTCATGAAATTCTCGGCCGAGGTGTAGTAGGCTTTGGCAGTGGGTGAGCTCATCTTGACGAAGTTGCCGATGGCCTGCAGGAGATGTGTCTTGCCCAGGCCGACTCCCCCGTACACAAAGAGGGGATTGTATGTGGTAGCCGGCGCCTCCGCGACGGCAAGAGCCGCCGCGTGGGCGAATTGATTTCCCTTTCCGACGATGAAGGTCTCGAAGGTATAACGATCGTGGAGTTGGGAATCGTCTACGGAGTAAGTCTTGGCACGAACGCGGCGCCGCAGCGTGGATTGTGGAACGGCACCATCGGGCTTCGCCACGGCAAACGAGATTCCGAGCCTTGCCTTGGCCACGCGAGAGGCAGCCTCTTCGATAAGTTGAATGTAGTGTTCTTCTAGCCAATCGGCGAAGAACGGACTCGGCACCTCGACCGAGAGAACCCTGTTATCGATGGTCCGGCCGCGCGTGGGTTTGAACCACGTCTCGAAACTCTGTCCATTCACGCTTCCCTGAATAAGGGAGAGCGTTTCCTCCCACAGTTTCTGAGCATTCGGCAGTTGCATCGATGTAGCCCGCAGAATTCAGGATTGAGAAGGGCGATAGGCTGTCAGTTCAGGTAGTGCGAGTTGGGCTTTTCCACAGGGGCAGGAAGCGAACGGTCAGCGTCAGGTACGGCCGAGAGTCGACTGTTGAGAGCATGCGCTGGCCACAGTTGCCCACAAAATTATCCACCACAGCACTAATAGCGGAACCACATGTCAGCTAGCGACTTAAGATGAAAAGACACCACCGAGTGGTGAGGTTATGCACAGCGAGGAATTGTGGTCAGACCGCAGAATGTACCGGCACGTTCGCCCGCCCGCCCCAAAAAACACCGCTACTGCGAGCTGCCTGGAGGGCGTCAGCCGCGGTGAGCGGCCAGTACTCACGGGAGTCCACCCTCTCCATCGATGTCGAGTAGCAGAAAGTTGTACGATCTTGATTCAGTCTCGGCGTGGTATGGTACGACAACGGATGAACGGATGTCAAGGGCAAAATCGGGCGAGGCAGAAAAATCTTGACTTTTATGCGCCAGACGCCTAATATGCAGCGATATACAGGAACAGAACCGGGAGTATTATCGTGAAACGCACATATCAGCCGAGCAGAATTAGTCGGCGTCGGACCCACGGGTTTCGGAAGCGAATGAGCACGAGAGCAGGCAGGGAGGTGCTCGGGCGCAGGCGCCGCAAAGGCCGCAGACGACAGGCGGTTCGCTAGTCGAGTACGATCGTCACTGCATGTAACACCGCATAGAACGGCTGGAGGTGTTATCGGCACGGGAGCAAGGTAGGGCTCCTGATGGTCCAGAACGAACGGCTCGTCTCTTCGGAACGAATCGGTGCGTCCTCGCAGGTGAGGCGACTATTCCGGCGCGGGCGTACGCTGCGGGGGGACACCCTGAGTATCGTTGTCATCAGCGGTGCACCGCGTCGCCGCGCTGCCTTCGTCGTTGCCAGGGGGACCAAGGGATCTGTTCGACGAAACCGTATCAGGCGTCGACTACGGGAGTTGTACCGGCGAAACAGGTCATTATTGCCTGGCGATGTGGAAATAGTTCTGGTCGGCAACGAGCGGGTACTTGAATCTGACTGGCATCTCCTCGAGCGGGAGACACGGACTCTGTTTTCCCGCGCACAGAAATCAAGGATGACGAATGACAGGAGTTCTTATCGCCCTGATTCAGCTGTATCGTAGAGCCCTCTCGCCTTTTATGCCTCCGAGTTGTCGCTTCTCTCCTACCTGCTCCGAGTACGCGATCACGGCCCTGGAGAAGCACGGTCTCCCTCGAGGGGCCTGGCTGGCTCTGAGGCGTCTCCTCCGGTGTCATCCCTTCTCACGGGGCGGGTACGACCCTGTCATCTAAAGGAATGTACTATGGACGCGGAGAAGAGGACGATCCTGGCCCTCGGCCTCATCGCTGTGATCCTCTTCGGATATAGCATCTACATCCGATCGAGAGCGGGGCGGGGCGTCGACGAACTGGCGCGGGAACCGAGCAGACGGGCGGTGGAAGCGGTCGAAGAGACGGATGTCGATCGCGATACGGCCATGCCCGAGCCGCGATGGGACGGCCTCACACCTCTTGATTCGCTCTTCGGTGCGGCCGCGGTAGATTCCGTCGAGCGCGAGGTAGTCGTCGAGACAGACCTGTATTGGGCCCGCCTCAGCACACGCGGGGCGACGCTGACGAGCGTCCGTCTAAAGGACTACGATGCGCAGAATGGTCAGATGGTGGAGCTAATCCCCGAGGATGCGCACGCCATCTTGGGCCTGTGGATCGGTGCAGGCGAGGAGGGGATCGACCTTACGCTGGCACCGTTCACGACTGATGTTTCGGAGGTGACCCTCTCCGCGGAGCATCCCGAGGGCGAGGTGGCGTTCGCACTCACTCTCCCTCAGGGAGGCGAGGTAGTGAGACGCTACCGCTTCTTCCGGAACCGGTACGATATCGCTCTCGAGATTGCGGTGAGCGAAGAGATCGGAGCGCGGGACTATTGGCTCCATTGGCAGCCAGGGCTTAGCGCTACGGAGCGGAATCGGACGGAGGATCTGAGTCATTTTGCGGGACTGGCCCTCATGGGAGACGTCCTGGTGAGGAAGAACCGGCGGGATCTGGTGAAGATCGGCAGGCGATCGGAGGCGGAGGATTCGGAGCTGGCGAGCTATGTGGAGGAGATCGGAGACGTCAGGTGGGCCGGAGTCAGGACCAAGTACTTCGTGGCAACCCTAGTCCCCGAATCCTCCGGGCAGCACAGAGTGCGGCTGATGGCATCGGGGCCGGAACATGTCGGATTCGACCTCGGGGGGAGATACGGGGAGAGCGGACTGCTGACGCACCGGGTGTATATCGGTCCCATCGACTACGAGATATTGAGGAGCTACGGCTTGGGAATGGAGCGAGTGGTCGATCTGGGGCGGGGGCCGATCGCACCTATCAGTAAGTTCGTGCTGACACTTCTCACGTGGACTCATCAGTACGTCTCCAACTATGGCGTGGTGATCATACTCTTTTCCTGCATCATGAAGGCGATCTATTTTCCCCTGACCCATCGGGGGATGCGTCAGATGAAGGAGATGCAGGAGAAGCAGGCACTGTTGCAGCCCAAGCTCAATGAGCTGAAGCAGCGGTACAAGAACAATCCCCAGAAGCTGAACCAGGAGACCATGAGGATCTATCGTGAGCACGGAGTCAGTCCCGTGGGGAGCCTGAAGGGCTGCCTTCCCATGTTGCTGCAGCTTCCTATCTTCTGGGCGCTGTTCACGGTGTTGAGGAATACGATCGAGCTGAGGCGGGCTCCATTCATCCTCTGGATTCGTGATCTCTCGGAGCCGGATCGGCTCCACCTCCCGTTCCTTAGCGATTTCCCATTTCTCCCTGATGGGGCGATACCGGTCTTGCCACTCATCATGGGTGCGGTCATGTTGCTCCAACAGCGGTTTACGGCGAAAGGCGGTGATCCGAGAACGAAGATGATGGGGTATATGATGCCGATAATCTTCACTTTTCTATTCATTCGGTTCCCCGCAGGGCTTGTACTGTACTGGCTTGTCAACAGCGTCCTCTCCCTTGGTGAACAGTATCTCATGCACGTTCAGAGCGAGGGGGCTGGGCGGCAAACGGACCGGCCGTGAGCACGGGCGTCACCGGATGACGAGTGGGACCGAGATAATGCAGATGTAGAGACGGGAGGAGCCATCGGAGGGAGCGACGATGAAGTCAGTCGAAGAGGAAGGGAGAACCGTCGAGGAGGCGAAGCAGAAAGCTCTGGCGCGGCTGGATGTGGAGGAAGAGGATGCGGAGATAGAGGTGCTCGAGGAGGGATCGCGGGGGGTTTTCGGCCTGGGCGGACGGAGCGCCCGCATTCGGGCTACTGTCGCGCCTCGCACTGGCGTGTTGGGAGGAATGGTTGAGCGGCTCCTCGAATTGATGGGTATACAAGGCTCAGTAGAGGTGGAGCTACGCGATGAGGCGGCACACATCGATATCGAGACATCGGGGATGGACGGTCTTCTGATCGGAAAGAGTGGTGCCACCCTTCAGGCGCTCCAGCACATCGTCAGTCGCATGGCCTACCGCCAGGATGTGAAGTCTCGAGTGGTAGTCGATGTCGGCGGATACCGAGCGCGACGTGCCTCGTTTCTTCGGAAGAAAGCGCTCGCGCTCGCGGAGCGGGTCAAGGCGTCGGGCAAGGAGGCGATGATGGAGCCACTCCAACCTGCCGAGAGGAGAATCGTTCACATCACTCTCAATCCTGACCCGGACGTGAAGACCTATACGGTGGGAGAGGGAGCGTTCCGCAGTGTCGTGGTGGCACCGCAAGCAGAAGGTGCTGAGAAGGATGAGACGGACGAGGGCGAGTCAGGCCCGCACCGCAGAACGTGGAGCGAGGCGTCGGATAAAAGAGCGTCCGACACCGGGCACGAGGGAGGCGGGTTCGGCGTTCGATGACACCATAGTCGCCATCTCAACTCCTCCTGGTGAAGGGGGGATCGCCGTGGTGAGGCTGAGTGGCCGAGAGGCGATTCCGATCACCGATAGGTTATTCAGGGGGCGGAGGCAGCTGGCCGTGGTCGGGACGCATACTGTCCACCACGGTCTCATCGTAGGAGGGGACGGAAACGCTGCCCTCGATGAGGTTCTCGCGTCGGTGATGCATGCGCCCCATACCTATACCTGTGAGGACGTCGTCGAGATCAGTTGCCACGGAGGACGGATGGCGGCCCGCACAGTGCTCGAGGCGCTCGTACAGCAGGGAGCGCGCCTGGCGGGACCCGGGGAGTTTACGCGCCGGGCGTTCCTCAATGGCCGCATCGATCTTGCTCAGGCCGAGGCGGTTGTAGATGTTGTGCGGGCGCGAACGAGTCGGGCCTTGACTGTCGCGATGCGTCAGCTCAGTGGAGGCCTCTCTCGCCAGGTACAGGAAATTCGGGGAAGATTCCTGGATCTCGTAGCCCGGATGGAAGCGACGCTCGACTTCCCCGAGGAGGAAATCCCACAGGTGTCGAGAGAGGTGGTGCGGGGCGAGATCGAGCAGACCTCCAGCCGGCTCCGTCGGCTCCTCGAGGGAAGCAGGATCGGAACCGCGCTCCGGGAGGGAGTGTCGGTGGCAATCGTAGGTAAACCGAACGTGGGGAAGTCGACCCTCTTCAATGCACTGTTGGGTGCTGATCGTGCGATCGTCTCTCCCGATCCCGGTACCACGCGCGATGTGTTGGAGGGATGGACCGAAATAGAAGGAATACCGGTGCGGCTCATCGATGGAGCAGGTATTAGGAGCGGGACGGATGGCATAGAGAGAGAAGGGATACGAAGAGCGAGGGCGGTAATCGACGAGGCATCAGCCTTGCTGGTGATGGTCGATGCCTCCTCGGCCCTTACTTCAGAAGATGAGGATGTGATAGTGGCATGCCGGGGGAAACAGGTCGTTGTTGTCCTTAACAAGTGCGATCTGCCTCAGGCGATCAGCAGGACAGACATGAGGGGGCATCCGTCATGTGGGGGGAGAGCGATCCTTGAGGTGTCGAGCCTTACAGGAGCAGGCCTCGGGGAACTGAAGTCTGTTGCGGGTGGACTACTCGCGGACGGCTGGCGGAGCTGCGTGGATGAGGAAGTTCTCATGTGTAACATGAGACACATCGAGGCGGTACGCGGGGCCGTGCAAGCGCTCGAAAGGGCACGTGGCGCACTCGACGACGGATACCCCGATGACCTCATTGTCGCCGATCTTGTCGAGGGTCTTCATCGTCTCGGCGAGGTGATCGGAGAGGATATATCGGATGATATTCTGGACCGGATATTCAGCGAGTTCTGCATCGGCAAGTGAACAGGACGGGGCAGGTCGACAGGACGGCGACTGAGTATAGGGATTGAGCCATGGGCAGGAAGACGAACATAGCTGTTCTCATGGGCGGCAGGACGGCCGAGCACGAAGTGTCACTGGCTACGGGGCGTGTCGTGGTGAACTCGCTCGATAAGCGCAAGTACAATGTGAAGCCGGTGACGATCACGAAGTCGGGCACGTGGCTCGTGCCTAGGGGGTACCTCACCGGCTCGACCGGGCCGAAGAAGGTCCAGGGTACTCCCGGCCTCCAGCTCATGGAGCTTCAGAAGAGGAGCCCGCAACCTGTTCCCACCGGGCTGGCGCTCGAGCGGGCGCTCGAGGAGAAGGTGGACATCGTCTTCATTGCGCTCCACGGTCCGTTCGGCGAGGACGGAACCGTTCAGGGATTGCTCGAGATTGCTGGCATCCCGTATACTGGTTCGGGCGTTCTGGCGAGTGCGCTGGCCATGAATAAGATCAAGTCCCGCGAGATCTTCGCCTATCACGGTCTGGCAGTGCCTCGCTGGCTGGTATATGATGAATGGACGTGGCAGGAGCGGCCCCGCAGGGTGGCCGAGGAGATCGAGAGCACGCTGGGATTCCCCTGTGTCGTGAAGCCCCCCGGGCTGGGATCGAGTGTGGGGACCTCGATGCCCGCCTCGCGACGCGAACTGAAAGCAGGAATGGAGCGGGCATTCGAGTACGACACTCAGGTCCTTGTAGAAGAGTACCTCCAGGGCGATGAGGTGACCTGTGCCGTGCTCGGGAACGAGGCGGGGAAGGATCCCATTGCCCTCCCCCCTACTCAGATCGTCCCCAAGACGAGTCAGTACTTCGACTATGAGGCGAAGTATACGCCCGGTGCTACCGAGGAGATCACGCCCGCACGGATCAGCGAGCGCCTCATTGCCGAAGTGCAGAAGACGGCGGTCACCGTGCATCAGTTGCTCGGTTGCGAGGGGATGTCACGAGCAGATACGATCGTCGCAGGCGGGAAAGTGTACGTGTTGGAGACGAATACGATACCTGGGATGACCGAAATCAGCCTCTATCCCATGGCCGCACGTGCCATGGGTATGACATTCCCCGCTCTTCTCGACCGGATCATTGAGCTTGCCTTTGAACGGGTGCGCCACACGAAATCGAAGGTGGAGCACTAGGCGAATGGGGCTGGTGGAGAACGAGAGACGATGGACGCGCTGAAGAAGATCGACATACTGGGGCGTGCGGCGCAGCATGACATCTGCGCGGCATGTGGCCCCTCGCAGAGCAGGATCGCCGATCCGGTGGGACGGTGGATCTATCCGTCGGTCCTGCCTCAGAGCGGGAAAAAGGTATTCCTCCTCAAGACACTCCTGAGCAACGCCTGCGAAGAGAGCTGCCGATACTGCGCGAATCGTCGCTCACGGGATTTCCGCCGGGTGACGTTCACACCCGAGGAGCTTGCGCGCCTGTTCATCAATCTGCGGGATAGAGGAATGGTCCAGGGCCTTTTCCTCAGTTCTGCTGTGAGCGGATCTGTGGCAGGTACCATGGAGAGGCTTATACGGACAGCAGAGATCCTACGCTTGAAGATGGGATTCAGGGGATATCTCCACCTGAAGATCATCCCCGGCGCCTCGTTCGATCACGTGGCCCGGGCGATGGAACTCGCGTCTCGCGTCTCGGTCAATATGGAGGCGCCGGGGGAAGAGCACTTGGCTGACCTCTGTCCGGGCAAGGAGCTGTCCACGGGAATCGTGGAACGAATGAGGTGGATCAGAGAACTACATGAGGCGAAGAGGCTCAGCCCTGCCGGCCAGACGACCCAATTCGTCGTAGGAGCGGCAGGAGAGTCTGATCGTGATCTCGTTCAACGCGCGGCAGGCCTCTATGGTGAATTCGACCTTGCGCGCGTGTACTACTCGGCATTCCAGCCGGTGTCGGATACCCCGCTCGAGAACCTCCCTCCCACTCCTCCCATGCGTGAGCACCGTCTATACCAAACTGACTACCTCCTCCGGCGGTACGGGTTCAGTGCCGACGAGATAATTTTCTCCCCCGATGGTAACCTGGCACTGACCAAGGATCCGAAGTCCGTCTGGGCGGAGAACCACCCGGAGCGATTTCCCGTGGAAGTGAACCGTGCATCCCGCGAAGAACTGCTGAGGGTGCCGGGGATCGGCCCCGTTTCTGCGACCAGGATTGTCAGGCTTCGTCAGAGAGAGCGTCTGCGAAGGGAGGAACAGCTTCGCGGAACAGGGGCGATCGTGAAGAGGACTCTCCCCTATCTCCTGTTCGACGGCAGGCGGCCGCGGACAGCTATGAGTCAGCTCTCTCTGTGGGCTCCCCCGGTTCGTACAGAGGGGATGAAGGAGTCCGCACAGGCAAGCTCACCGTAAAGGTAGTCCCCCTGCTCACTTCGCTCTTCACTGTGATCGCTCCGCCATGAGCCTGTACTAGCATCTTACAAAGGGGGAGGCCAAGCCCCATCCCTCTGGACTTCGTGGTGAAGAGCGGCTCGAAGACCTTGTCCAGATTTTCGGTGGGGATCCCCTCTCCGGTATCGGAGACTCTGATCTCGGCGCGGTCCGCGTCGCCGCCGCGCAGAGCCGCGATAGTGAGCACCCCGGAAGCGGGCATCGCCTGGAGCGCATTGGCAGTCAGGTTGGCGATGACACGCGCGAGGAGTTCGCTATCACCGATGATTGAGGGGAGATCTTCGTCGATGTGCGTTGTGAGTGTGACGTGCGAGGGGATTTCGATCTGCTCGATCGTCGACTCGATCAAATCCCGGAGATTCACGGGCAGATGTGTCAGCTTCCTGCCGCGAGAGAAGTCAAGCAGGTGTCCGATGATCCGCTCGGATGCCGCCACCTCCTGCTGGATCATCTCGAGATGCCGTCGTATGGTTGTATCCGCATCGACGAGCTGCGTCTTCAGGTAGTAGGCAGCGTTTTTTATGACGCTGAGGGGTGAGCGGATCTCGTGTCCGAGGCCGGCAGCAAGCTGTCCTAGCCAGGCGAGGTATTGCGATGTAGTGAGCTGGCTCCTGGTGTCTTCGAGTTCTTGTGCATGGGCCTCGATCTGTTCGGCGAGCTGGTGCGCGCGGCGCAGGGCTTGATCGAACAGCCGGGCATTGCCGATCGCGGCGGCTGCTTGATGCGCGAATCTGGAGGCCAGATCGATGTCGCTCTGACTGAAGCGTCGGATGTTCGAAACATGATCGAGAAAGAGAACGCCGAGGAGCTTGTCCCTCAACACTATGGGCACAGTGAGAGAAGAGGTGATGGCGAATCGCCCAAGAAGACGCTCCGGGATTCTCCCATCTTCAGAGGGTTCATGGACGAGGACCGGCCCGAGAGTTCTGGCTGCCTCCCGGGCTGTCATGCTGAGCGAGATTGGAATGCGGAAGTTATCAAGCGCCGAGGCCTCCAGGCCGACTACTGCCCTGCCGATAAGATCTCCGGCGGCTTCGTCGAACAGGAACAGGCTGGCGATCTCAACGGAGAAGAGATTGGCTGCATCGGCGACGATCTGATCTAGCACATCCTGTACATCCAGAGTCTGCGTCAGTGAAGACGCGATTCGGCAGAGTGATGCTGCCTGGTCGGCCCGCCTCCTCGCATCTTCGAGCAGGCGCGCCCCTTCGATGGTGATAGCTACATGGCTGGCGAACGTTTCCAGGAGTTCGATGTCACGGTCGGTTATCGGTGCCCCCAGCGCATAGCGCCCAACGGTGAGGACACCGAAGATACGGTCGCCCGAGAGTATCGGTGCGTTGGCGAGACATCGCGCTCCCCGCAGCGGTACACTCCCCCGCTGATCTGCGCACCGGGGATCGTGGGGGGGATCTGGTATCACATTGGGTTTCCGCTCAAGAACAGCGAGAACGGCGGCGTTCCTGAATGTCGGATCGAGGGGGAGCTCGAGTCCTATCGTGTCGTCTGGCACCTCTCTTCCGAATCCCGCTGCCCCCACGAGTTTGGTTCCCTCTTCGTCAACGAGGCCGAGCCACCCCCCGTCATATCCGAATATCTCCTCAAGAGTCCTCATTATGTGTCGGAGTTTACTCTCCAGCGGCGCAAGGGGGAGCAGATCGGATGTGGAGCGGTGGAGGATTCCCAGTTCTCTGGCCTCGCGGCGCATATGCTCGTACAGCCGGGCGTTGTCGAGGGCGAGCCCGAGCTGATTCGCGATTGCTGAGAGGAGGTCGAGATCCCTGCCTGTGAACCGGTGGGGGACATCGTGGACGACTTCCATGACTCCCAGTACCCGTCCTTTGGAGCGGATGGGGACGCTCAGGAGCGCTCTCAATCCCCATTCGACAATTGCGGGATGAGCATGGCGCACGTAGGCTGATGAAGGGAAGTCCTCGATCGCGAGGGACTCTCCGGTCGCAGCAACCATGCCGCTCCATTCGTCGCCGAGTTCGAATTCTGCGATCTGGTCGAGAACGCGCTGCGGGATGTTGCGCGAAACAGCAGTTCGTAATGTGCGAGTATCTTCGAGGAGGACTGCGATCCTTCCGGCCTTGGCGGCGATCACTTCGAGTACGACGTCGATAGTGCGATTGAGCATTTGATCCGGGTCGATCGACTCGGTCAGTGTCGAGGCGACTGCGTTGATGGCGGCGAGTTCGATATTTCGCCGGCGCAGCTCTTCCTCAGCCCGTTTGTTGGCCGATACGTCTCGCACGGTGCCCTGAATTCCACGGTGTACTCCTGCGCTGTCGCGGAGCGGGGCCCATGTAGCGGAGAGCCAGACCTCCTGGCCATCCTTCCGGCGCGCGCGGAACTCCATGGTACCCCTTGTCCCCTCCCGTGTCGCGCTCCGGAACATAGCCTTGAGCGCATCACGGTCTTCCTTGACGCACATCCGGAGAGGAGTGACGCTCCCGCTCAGAAATTCGTCGGGTTCATATCCGGTAATGGCTTTGGAGCTGGGACTGACGTAGAATGTATGCCCATTGAGGTCCATGCCATAGATGAGATCGCCCGCGCTCTCCAGGAGGAGGCGGTGTCTGGCCTCGGAGTCTCTGAGCTTGTCGATCAACATGGCGTCTTCGATTGCTCTCCCCAGTTCGCATCCGAGGGCGATGAGAAAACGGGTCCTCGATGGAGGGAAGAATCTGGGTGCCCGATAGATGATCATGAGCGTCCCGATGACTCGATTTCGCGAAGCGAGGGGCAACATGGCGGTGAGGCCGCGGGGCAGGTGCGCTATCAGTTGAGGCGGGGGCTCGCCGGCAGGCCATCGCTCAGTGGCGAAATAGGAGGTCCTCCGGGCGATGACTCTGTCCATTGGGGGATCATGAATGTCAAGTGAGGAGAGTTGTCTCCGGGCGATACCACTGAGGCCGGATTGGGCTTTGAGGGTCAGCACGTCTTCGTGAGGATCGAGGAGATGAATGCACGCCGCCGATGCCTGCAGATAGCCGACAAGGCGTTCGAGTACTGTGGCCAGGATACGGCGAATCTCGACATCTCTCGCCGTCGCGCTCGCAATAGCGGCACGTAAACCGCCACGGCGGCCACTCATCTCCAGCATATGGTAGCTCTCGTCGAGGACTTCGCGGAGCGATGAGAGCTGCTCAGTCATCGGTGCGGTGATCACTTTCTCAGTGGCAGACGATGAGGTTTTTCTCAGCATAGAGGCGACCCTCGGGATCGGCCGGGCGCCCGCGAACCCGGCGGAGATCATTGGTGTGAGAGCGCAGACTGACTGGGTACGTATCCGAGGGGACTTCCGGTGGTTCTCGTCGGCAGGATGTGGACGGTCCGTGAGCATCCGAGGGAGAGAGAGTGTGCCGGAGTCATCCTGGGACAGCAGCTCCAGTTGCGAGGCATCGTACGCGGCGCAAGGCCAACGCGTAACTGGCGGGTGTGCTCATCTGCGATGAACTACACGTTCGCTTGATGGCACACGCAGAAATCATGAATTCCGTCCGTCCTGCCCACGGAACGATGCAGGCACGAACCGGTACCCGATAGGGCCATTCGGTGCCCGGATCGGCTCAACTGTCGTCCAGTGGCGGTCGGGGCAGGGAGATCGTCATCCCGGGTACAGGTTCTGAGTATGCTATATTCTTTCGTACATGTCAAGGGCCGAGTCTCTGCATGAGGCCACCGGGGCGACGCCAGGCAGTGGTATGGTCACGGTGCAGGAGCGAGTGCCGTCCTGATCTCTGTCGAATATGAGGGCAGGGGGGGCGGGTACGGATCGCGAGAGGGGGCGCGGAGATGAGACAGGACTAAAAAGGTGAAGAATGTTATGAAATATTGTGTGGAGCGTGAATAGAGCTGAGAGGTGCGGCGCATGGCGATGCGCATGGCATAGCTACAGATGTGGGCAGCCAGGCGTGAAAACCGTTGAACCGCTCTTATGACTGTGCTATCGTTCCGTACCCCGTGTGTCGGGAGGAGTGCAGGCGTGCTGGCCGTGGGTGTGCGGCGCGCGCTCCCTGAGATGGCGAGGGCGATCAAGCGGGAGATATGTACGGTGCCCATCTATCCTGAGACCTACGATGTGATTGTGGTTGGCGCGGGTCATGCCGGGTGTGAGGCTGCCCTTGCCGCCGCCAGGATGGGCATGCGCGTCCTCCTCATGACCCTCAATATCGACACCGTGGCCCAGATGTCGTGCAATCCGTCTATCGGTGGAGTCGCTAAAGGCCACTTGGTTAAAGAGATAGACGCCATCGGCGGAGAGATGGGAAGGGTCGCCGATGCGACCGGGATCCAGTTCCGCATGCTCAACACAAAGAAGGGGCCTGCGGTCCGGGCCCTGCGGGTCCAATCCGATAAGCGTTTGTATCGGAGAGAGATGCTGCTGTGCATCGACAGACAGGCGGGCGTGGACCTCAAGCAGGGTCTGGTTCAGACGGTGCACGCACGGGCAGGTCGTGTGGTGGGGATCGGAACGCTCGGAGGCATGAGATATCGGGGAGGGGCTGTCATCTTGACCACGGGGACATTCCTTAATGGTCTGATACATATAGGCTTGTCGACCTACAGAGCGGGGCGCGCTGGAGAGTTCGCTGCTTCCCGGCTGTCAAGCAGGTTGAGGCGGCTGGGGTTGGAGTTGGGCCGGCTGAAGACGGGGACGTCGCCCCGCATCGACGGGAAGACAGTAGATTTCAGCCGGTTACAGCGGCAGCCAGGCGATTCTGACCCGCGGGTCTTCTCGCACCGGACGCTGCGCCCCGAGGGGGAAGAGGCAGATGCGGGAGAGGCCTGTACTATGTTGAAGGAAGGGGAGACCCTGTCCCTTCCCGGATTCCTCAGGGGACAGCTCGATTGCTATGTCACCTACACGGTAGACCAGACGCATGCGATCATCCGTCGAAATCTCGATCGCTCTCCCCTGTTCTCCGGGAGGATCGAGGGCATCGGGCCCCGGTACTGTCCGAGCATAGAGGACAAGGTCGTCAGGTTCCCGGAGAAGGGGCGTCACCAGATCTTCCTGGAGCCGGAAGGGAGGGCAACGCACGAGTACTATCTGAGCGGGCTTTCATCGTCTTTGCCGGAGGATGTGCAGCTCTCGATGGTGCGGACACTTCCGGGGTTGGAGCGGACGGAGATACTGAGGCCTGGCTATGCGATCGAATACGATTTCGTTCCCCCCACGCAGCTCCAGCCGTGGCTCGAAACGAAGCGCCTGACCGGCCTCTTCCTCGCGGGGCAGATCAATGGCACCTCAGGATATGAGGAGGCGGCGGCCCAGGGCCTCGTCGCCGGCATCAATGCAGCGCTCCGGCTGCAGGGCGAGGAGCCGTTCGTGCCCCGGAGGTCGGAGGCTTACATCGGCGTTCTCATCGACGACCTTGTGACGAAGGGCACCGGGGAGCCCTATCGTATGTTCACCTCCAGGGCTGAGTATCGCCTGCTGCTGCGGCACGACAACGCCGATGAGCGGCTCATGCATTACGGGCACCGGTTCGGCCTCATCTCCGGGCGGGCAATGGAAGCCCTGGATGCGCTGCGGCGGGGCGTCGATGAGGAGCGGCGAAGACTGGAGCGCACCAGGCCCACGGTGGCCAAATCGAACGAACTTCTGAAGGCAGTAGGATCCCGTGAACTCGCCGAGCCCGAGAGCCTGGCGCAGCTTCTCAGGCGGCCTGAGGTAACGTACCCCGATCTGAGGAAGATAGACGAGTGTTCGCGGCGCCTGCCCCGGGAAGTGAGTGAGCGGGTGGAGGTGGCCGTGAAGTACGAGGGGTACATAGCCCGGCAGAACGACCGGGTCCAGCGGCTTCGGGACCTGGAGGAGCGGGCGATTCCCGGGTGGATCGACTACTCGAGCCTCAGAGGTATATCGACCGAGGCAAGGGAGAAGCTGAGAGCGGTCATGCCGCGCACCATCGGGCAGGCGAGCCGGATATCGGGAGTCACCCCTGCGGACATCTCACTGCTGTTAGTGCACGTCGATCGGCTGGTTCGGTCGGCGGGCTGTGATCGATCGGATGTGGATGTTTCACGTGAAACAGGGGGGCCCGGTTGAGTTGTCTGTAAGGCCGCGGGCTGACCCGATGGCGCGGTGGAGGCGCATGGATTGTGCGTCAGGCCGGAGACAGTGGACAGGGGCGCGCGTCGCTGGAACGTGATCTGGCGGCATTCGACCAGGGTCTGGAGCAGCTCGGCATCGACCTGGAGGCGGACCAGCGGCATCAGTTCCTCGAATTCCGCCAGGTTCTGCTCTCGTGGAACGAGCGGATGAATCTCGTGTCGCGCCGAGATGCGGGCTCCGTGCTCTCCCGGCACGCGCTCACGTCGCTGATCGCCCTTTCACTCATCCGGGATACGGATGACGGGGAGGTGATGGATGTGGGCTCCGGAGGGGGGTTCCCGGGAATACCGCTCAAGATATGCCTTCCCAGGACGCCCATTACGCTGGTGGAATCATCTCGAAAGAAGGCACTCTTTCTTCAGCACGCAGTACAGGAACTGGGCCTGTCGGGGATCAACGTGCTGAACGAACGCGCGGAGATGTTGTGCAGGGATCCGGCACACGGGGGCAGGTATGTGAGCGTAACCGTCCGTGCCGTCGCCCATCTGAAAGAAGTTATCCGGCTCTCGCTCCCGCTTCTCGCACCCGGCGGCAGGCTCCTCGCCTTCAAGGGCAGGACCGCGGAGGCGGAGGCAAAGGAGAGCAGTGCGTCGCTTGAGAAGTGGGGGGGACGGATCGTCGGCATCGAGGAGAAGAGGGGACTCAGGTTGAGTCCGCGCCCGAAGATCGTCATCGTCGAACGCGTCTGATGCGAACGACATTGCAGATTTGGGTTGACAGCGACGACCCGCTCTGGTATGGTGGCTGAGAATGTAGACGGGAGGGGGAGCTGGTTGCGTAACTCCCTATTTTTTGGCATGTTACGAGATTACTGCCGTTTGCGATCGCAGGGCGATTCAGGAGATCTGTTCGGATTGCCGGCGAAGCTGCCGGAATAGGCGATCGAGGAGTCGATCAGTGGGAAAGATTATCGCAGTCGTCAATCAGAAGGGAGGGGTGGGTAAGACGACGACATCGGTGAACCTGTCGGCGTGTCTGGCCGTTGCTGAACGGCGCGTGCTGCTCGTGGACGTCGATCCCCAAGCGAATGCGACGAGCGGGCTCGGCATTGACAGAGAAAGCCTGTCGAGCTCGATCTATGATGTGCTGGTTCATGAGCGGCCTGTGCGGGAGGCGATCAGGGATACCGAAGTTCCCTATCTCGAGGTCGTCCCATCTCACATCTGGCTGGTGGGCGCTGAGGTTGAGCTTGTGAGTGCGCTCGCCAGGGAGACGCGGCTGAGGCGGGCATTGCATGCAGTTCGGGATGATTACTCCTATGTCATCGTGGACTGCCCTCCTTCGCTCGGGTTGCTGACGGTGAACAGTCTCACGGCGGCCGATTCGGTCCTAATACCGATTCAGTGCGAGTACTATGCACTCGAGGGACTGGGTCAACTCCTGAACACCATCAGGCTCGTGCAGAAGAACCTCAATCCCGATCTCACCATAGAGGGCGTTCTCCTGACGATGTACGACTCTCGCCTCAATCTCTCGAAGCAGGTTCTCGAGGAGGCGAGGAAATACTTCAGCCACAAAGTGTACCGGACTGTCATTCCCCGAAACGTTCGGCTCTCCGAGGCGCCCAGTTTCGGCAAACCGATCATCCTGTATGATATCCTGTCCACAGGTGCGGCGAGCTATATGGAGCTCGCCAGGGAGGTAATGAACGGTGGCTAGAAAGGCATTGGGTCGAGGGCTGGATGCGCTCATCCCGCAGGCGTCAGTCGAAGCTGCCGAGGAATCGGATATAGTGCGTCTTCCCGTTACTGCGGTTCGCCCGAACCCGCACCAGCCGCGACGTGCGGTCGAATCCGAAACGATTGCCGAACTCGCGGAGTCGATCCGGCAGCAGGGGCTTGTGCAGCCGATCGTGGTTCGTCGCGTCGACGGAGAATATCAGTTGATTGCCGGAGAGCGACGGCTTCAGGCCGCCCGTGCTGCTGGCCTCACTGAGGTGCCGGCCATAGTGCGGGAGGCGACCGATGTCGAGGCGCTGGAGGTTGCGCTCGTCGAGAACATACAGCGTGAGGACCTGGCTCCGCTCGAGCGCGCACGGGCATACGGGGTGCTGAGCGAGAGGTATGGACTCTCTCAGAGCGAAATAGGAAGTCGCGTGGGCAAGGATCGTTCGACGATTACAAATACTCTGCGGCTGCTCGGCCTGCCAGAGGAGGTGAAGCGCCATCTCGAGGCCGGCCGGATCTCTGAGGGGCACGCACGTGCGCTTCTGAGTGCGCGTGGAGCGCACCGGCAGATCGCGCTCTGCCGCAGGACGATCAGGGAGGCGCTCTCAGTGCGGGCGCTCGAACGCCTGGTGGAGACGAGATCGGCGAGACGGAGGATGCCAGGTCGCGGTCAGGAGTTATCAGGGGAACTGGAGGCTGTAACACGCGCGCTGCGAGACCGTCTCAGGACGCAGGTGCGGATCGGATACGGGAAGAAGAAGGGGAAGATCGAGATCGAGTTCTATTCTCCTGAAGATCTCGAACGCATTCTCTCAATCCTCGGCGTGAGGATAGAGTAGCCTGGGGAGGTGGTGAGTGGGTCGGACTATAGAGTTGCTCCAGAGGCTGAGTGAAAGTGACGGCATCAGCGGGTTCGAGGCGGGGATCGGGAAGGTCGTCGAGGAGGAAATGCGATCTGCCGGGGCCGTGGTTGAGGTCGATCGCGTCGGGAATCGAATCGCGCTCCTCCCGGGTAGCGAAGATGGCGGGAGGCTGCTTCTGACGGCACATGCCGATGAGATCGGCCTCATCGTCAGGAAGGTTGACCGCGGCGGTGTGCTGCGCTTTGCCGCTGTCGGCGGGATCGATCCGAGAGTACTTCCCGGTCAGGAGGTCATGGTTCATGGTGAGAAGCGGCTGCCGGGAGTGATCGGGTCCGAACCCCCTCATTTGCAGCTGGAAGAAGAGAAAGATCGGGTAGTAGAGATCGAAGATCTATTCATAGATGTCGGGCTCACCGAGCGGACTGTGAGACGTCGTGTCAAGACCGGCGATCCCATCGCCCTATCGCGGAAGTTCATGGAGATGGAAGGGGGGTTGTGCGCGGCGAAGGCGTTTGATGACCGCGCAAGCCTGGCAGCCCTTGTGCTCGCCGTGGAGGAGTTGGCCCGGCGGGACCATCGGTGGGATATCTACGCAGTCGCCACGGTCCAGGAGGAAATCGCGCATCTCGGGGCGACCGTCAGCGCCTACGGGCTCGATCCCGGCCTCGCGGTCGTACTCGATGTCACGTACGGTGATATGCTCGGAGTCGATAAGTACGAGACGTATGAACTCGGCGGAGGACCGACCCTCGGGGTGGGACCGGGATATCATCCCCGGCTGCGTGCCCGTCTCATGGAGACGGCGGAGAGAGAGGGGATCCCCATTCAGGACGAGGCGGAGCCGCGCCCACGGGGCACAGATGCTGCCGCGATTCAGCTGACGCGTGAGGGGGTGCCTACGGCGCTCGTGGGGATTCCCGTTCGTTATATGCACACCTCCGCAGAGGTGGTAGCCACAGCTGACGTGGAGGGGGCCGCCAGATTACTGGTTGAATTCAGCGCCGAGCTCGTAGATGTCGGGTTTCTTCTGAATCCCGATTCGATCACGCAAGACCGAGCATAGACAGTTCGTCACGGACAGAGGGGACGAGGGGTGATCCTGGAAGCATTATCGAACGCGAGCGGCGTATCCGGGGATGAAGGTGAGGTGCGCGGGCTGATCAGGCGCGAAATTGCGGATCATGTCGACCGCCTGGAGACAGACGCCCTGGGGAATCTGTTCTCGGTCAAGCAGACGCGGAGGGGGGAACGTGGCCCGCGGGTGATGGTGGCAGCCCACATGGATGAGGTCGGTCTGATGGTCGTAGGGCATGAAGAACGAGGGCAACTCAGATTCCGCACGGTTGGCGGCATCGATGTCCGACTCCTGCCGGCCAAGACGTTCCTCGTGGGCAACGAGAAGCGCCCCGGAGTCGTTGGCATGAAGCCACTTCACCTGCTGACTCCCGAGGCGAGGAAAGAGACGGTCAAGCTCAAGGATCTATTCCTCGACATCGGCGCGTCGACAGCAGAGGAGGCGAAACGGCTGGCGCCCGTTGGATCCTATGCTGTCTTCGCTACAACATTCGAGCGGTACGGGCGGACCGTTATCAAAGGGAAGGCGTTTGATGATCGTGTCGGCTGCGCTGTGCTCGTGGAGATAGCGAAGGCCCATCAGTCTATTCCCGTCTCGCTCGCATTCACTGTGCAGGAAGAGGTGGGATTGAGGGGGGCGCGGGTCGCTGCCGAGCGGCTGAGGCCCGACATTGGCATTGTCATCGAGGGGACGGCAGCGGCGGATTTCCCCAGAAGGAAGGATGTAGGGACCACGCCGCGTCTGGGAGAGGGTCCGACGGTGACGACGATGGATAGGACGGTCATCTGCGATCCAGGACTGGTGGCACTCATCAGGGAGATAGCCGAACAGGAGGGGATTCCTCTCCAGACGAAGCGGCCGATGGTCGGAGGAACCGACGGGGGGAGAATCGCCGTGGCGGGAGGAGGAGCCCGGGTGGCCGTCATCTCAGTACCGTGCCGATATCTCCATGGTCCGGCCTCTCTGGCCAGCCTGCACGACATCAGACATGCCGCAGAACTGGTGGCTCTGCTGCTCGAGCGTCTCGCACGGCCGGGATGGAGGCAGGCGGTTCACAGGGCTGGTCATCGGCGATCGGCAAGGTGACGGCGGCGAAATTGAGGGTAATCGCATTGGGGCAGGGTCGCACATGAGGGAGCTACTGAAGAGACTATCGGACTGCTACGGTCCATCTGGCGAAGAGGCATTGGTACGGGAGGTGGTCCGCAAAGAGATCGCGCGGTCGGTCGATGAGATCAGGACCGACGTGATGGGCAATCTCATCGCCAGAAGAAGAGGGCGTGGCCGGCGGATCATGCTGACTGCGCACATGGACGAAAGCGGTATCGTTGTCACGCACATCGACGCCAAGGGATTTGTGAGATTCGCCGCGGTCGGCAGCCTCGAATCGGAGACGCTTCCGGGCGCGCGGGTGATTTTGTCCAATGGTACGCGTGGGACGATCGGTCTGGAGGGACTCGGCGACGAGAAGGCGAGGCCGACGCTGGAGAAGATGTACCTCGACGTCGGCGCCGCCGACGCCAAGAGTGCCGGAGGACTCGTCTCTGTGGGGGATTGTGCAGTCCTCGACGGAGAGGCAACAGATCTGGGGGGGAGAATCGTCGGGAAGGCGCTCGGCGCTCGGGTCGGGTGCGCCATGCTGATCGAGGCGGCGAAGCGAGTGCGCGGTGCGAAGAACGATCTCTATTTTGTGTTGGCCGTCCAGGGGGCACTGGGGGGGCGCGGCGTCATTACCTCCGCCTACAGCGTTGATCCAGAGATCGGCATGGCAGTCGATGTATCGCCCACGGGTGACACTCCGGAGGGCCAGGCGGCGTCAGTGCAGTTGGGCAAGGGACCGGCGATCAAGGTGAAGGACGCCGGGATAGTCTCGCACCCCAAGGTACGCCAGTTGCTGATCGACGGAGCCAGGAGGCGGGGGATTCCGTACCAACTCGAGATAAGCGATGGCAGGACGGCGGGCGGGCAGGCGATGCAGGCGACAAGAAGTGGTGTGCCGACCGGGGTCATCTCGGTTCCCTGTCGATACGTTCATACTCCATCGGAGATGGTCGACCTGGGAGATATCGAAGGCGGCGTGCGGCTTCTACTGTATGCGATGACCGCGGATATGTCTCGACTCGAACTGTAGGGACTGAGGGCGGAGCCGGGGAGCGACATAACCCATCAGGAGTTAGTTGGTTACCACGAAGGAGGAGCGGCGGCATGCTCGGGCAAAAAAGATCTCAGGTCTCCGAAGCCACAGGCGGTAAGCTCGACACGATCGTGGGGAAAGATGCATTTATCAAGGGTGAGGTAAAAGTCAAGGGGAGTGTCCGTATCGACGGACAGATCGAGGGACTGATCGACTCGTCCGACACTGTGATCGTCGGGAAGACTGGCCGAGTGAGCGGGGAGGTGAGGGCGAAGAGCGCCATCGTCGCTGGAGATGTATCAGGCGACCTACTCCTCAGTTCACTCGGAATTCTTGAAACAGGCTCTCGCCTCAGGGGCGACATTGTCTGCCAGGGCCTGGTGATCAATGAAGGGGTCTTCTTTGAAGGGCGCTGCCAGAGGCGCGATGGCAAGGCGGCCCCGTCAGCGAGCACGCCACCAAAGCCCGCGGAGACATCGAAGGAGGGCTGAGCGGTAGGACGGGCGCAACCTCTTCGGCTGCCGATTTTTGCGTGGGGCGCGAAAAAACACTTGACAAGATGTGAGTGATAGGATACCATTGATTATCTGTGGACCCAGTTCTCGGGTGGACGGCTATGTCTGTCCCGGGACTCAGTGTGGTTGAAGTAGGTCAGGAACTACCAAGCCGCAACTCGTTGAAGAAGGGGGGGATGCAGTGTAGTGACGATGCGGCGGGCCGACGTGTGTCGGCGCTAGGCATGAGGGCATGTGCGGTATCCTGTCTTCTCTCCGGGTGACGTGTGGTGGGCCGCTGGAGACTGACTCTTTCATGTGGGGACGTCGGGACCAGGAAGCTCCCTCGCGTGTGGTTACTCACATCAGCGATACGGATGAGCAATGTTGCACTGCTCATTCCTCCTCCTGCAGGCACAGCTCTGGTGACATAGAGAATACGGAGGTGTAGGTCACCAGAGGGTGCGCTTCTTTCCCCGAGAGAAAGATGACAATGCGCGTGATGAAGTGAGGAGAATGTAGGGAGGGTGCGCGCCACGACGGGCTCTTGGAGCAGGATGCCAGGGCACCGGATGCTCTCGCCGAGCTGAAGATTGAAGGCTCGAGCAAAGCTACTGTTGAGCGAGGGTACGATACTCAAGAGGAGTAAAAACTATGTGGAGGAGATCCCTTCTTCTGAGTGTTTGCCTGTCTGGGTTGTTGGCTCTATTGTGGGCCTCCTTGGTATTGGCGGCCCCAGAGGCTAAGACGGGCACAAAGATGTATGTGGCCGAGGAGGTA
>LJUI01000186.1 GCA_001303705.1 candidate division TA06 bacterium SM23_40 | reverse complement strand
AGCGCGTAAGCGATATGGCCGCCATCGAGCTGGCCGCCGGGGAGGAGATTGAGGGCCGTCACATAGAGTCCGACCCAGCCGGCGAGCGCCACGGGGTGGAGGATGATATCGTACCCCTCACCGATTCCTCCCAGAGCCAGGTGTGACATGAACGAGAAAAGGAGCGAGTTGCCGAACGTGATGGCGCCCTCGCCGATCGCGCCGATCTCGAGGGGCTGGGAGAGCCTGAGGCCGACGAATGTGGCCGGCACGGCGAAGACCAGCCCGGCGACGGGACCCGCGAGGCCGATCTCCAGCAGGGCCCTCCGGCTGGGGATCGGCGATTTTATCCGGATCACCGCGCCGAAGGTGCCGAGCAGGGGGAACGGCGAGGGGATGAAATAGGGCAGTGTCGCCACGACCCGGTGGCGGCGACAGGTGAGGTAGTGTCCGAATTCGTGTGCTCCCAGGATGGTGAGCAGGGCGGCGGAGAATGGTATACCGGCGAGAAATCCCCAGCGATCCGCAAACGGGTTGACCCCGGCCGCGCCCGCTCCCGCGATCAAGGTCGTGGCCACCGTGAGGAGGAAGAATATGAGGTTTACAAGACGCCTCGACCGCCCCGGAGCCCGGGCCGGAGCGATGAGCAGGACCACCCTCGTCTCCTCGCTCCTCAGGTGGGGGAGCATGCCGTGGGGCCCGAGCTGTGTGGTCAGGTGATGCATGGCCGCTTCGGCCGGCAGGCGGAGACGCCCGCGCACGCGTACCCACATCGGATCGACTTCTGTCGCCTCGATGTCGATGACATCGGCGACGATGCTCTGGAGGGAGAGTTCCTCGAATCCGGTCTCGCTATCGTCCATGTTTCCTCTCACTCACGCCGCGTTGACCTTCGTGCTCACCCGGTCTTCCTCCGCGCGCCATAGACCTTTCGATCGAGATGCCGCTTAGTCATGCCTGCCACGGTGGCGTACATCTCAGCTCCCAGATAGAGGCTCGGCTCTGCAGCCTGCGGGTCCGTCGTCCCGTCGGGCGCCTGAAGGCGCGACGTGTAGTGGACAGCGACGATCCGACCGACGAACCAGCGGTGGTCTCCGTACGTCCGGGCATCGTGCAGAACGCACTCGTACGCCGCGTACGCCGCGGAAAGGATCGGTGAGCCGACTACCAGGGGGTGGTCACGTCCCAGGTCGAATTCAGCGAATTTGTCGAGTTCTCGCCCGGTGCTTCCCCCGACTGCGGCGATCGCTTCTGCGGCTCCGAGAGGGAGGAAGTTGGCGGTGAATTCGCGTGCCTTGTCGATAAGGTCATAGGTGTGGCGCTTGGGCGAGATCGAGACTCCGTACAGCGGTGGATCGAACGAGATCGGCGCATGCCAGGCAGCTGCCATGGCATTGTCCTTGCCCTCCCAGCGCACCGCGATCACCGCTACTGGCCACGGAACATGATAGTAGAACTGACCGGCGTCTTCAGTATGAACATCCTTCATACAACGCTCCTTTCGTCCTCTCCGCGATCGATCGGGCACGGCTCCGGGATTCCCTCTCTCGTAGATATCCCGGAAACCGCGCGTACGTCAAGCATTTTCCCAGCGGAGATTTTTCCACTTGCCGATAGGGGGAAGGATTTCTATAATATGGGCGGGAGATAGCAGATGACGTATCCTGGAAGATAGCAGATATTGTATCCTCATTGAGGGTGGGCGGCAATACCTCGGACACGAAGCTGCCACATTCGATGCTCCATGCGGCTTGGATTCCATGTTTCGATCGCGGGAGGCATGAGCAGGGCCGTCGAACGGGCCCATGCGCTCGGGTGTGAGGCGATGCAGATATTCACGCGCAACCCCCGGGCATGGCGGTACGGCGATCTCGATGAGCAGGAGGTGAGGCAGTTTCGGGACCGATGCCTGGCTGTGGGCATCGAGACGGTAGTCGTCCACTTGCCATATCTCCCCAACCTGGCGGCGCGGCGCGGGAGACTGCGGCGCCTCTCGATCGACGCGCTGCGGAGCGATCTGGCGCGGGCCGGCGCGCTCGGCGCGATGGCGGTCGTGTGCCACGTGGGACACCGGGGGAATGGGCGGCTGGATGCCGCTGGGCGGCTGGATGCCGCGCTCGCGCGCGTCGCGGCAGCGCTTGATGAGGGGATGGACGGCGCGGGGAGGGGAGTCTATGTGTTGCTGGAGAACACCGCCGGGCAGGGACGTGAAGTCGGTTCCACCTTTCGCGAGCTGGCGAGGATAATGGATCGGGTAACAGATAGGGCCCGTGTCGGCGTCTGTCTCGATACTGCGCATGCTTTCGCCCGCGGCTACGATCTCTCGACGCAGGAGGGCCTCGAATCAACCCTTGTCGAACTCGATGATCACATAGGACTGGCATCGTTACAGCTCATTCATCTCAACGATTCGAAAGCACGGCTCGGTTCGCGGGTCGATCGGCACTGGCACATCGGCACCGGCAGGATAGGACGGGCAGGATTCCGTCGGATCATGCACCATCCCGGGTGTTCTCATCTTCCAGGCATCATGGAGACTCCTCTGCGCCGGCGTGGAGATGACCGGAGAAACATGCGCGTCGCCAGGGAACTTGCCGGAAGGGGGGAGAACGAGCGATGATGATCGTACCGTTGATGGACATCCTCAGAGAGCGGTTTTCAGGGGCACGCGCTCTGGAGCACGTCGCGGAACTTGTGCAGCACCATCGTATACAGGCCAGCCCCGGCTTCCGTGCCGCGGCACACTACTGCCTCGATCGACTCAAGGCGGCCGACATCGAGGCCGAGATCTTTTCGTTTGCCGCATCCGAAGATATCTCCTACTGGTCGCTTCCTCTGTTCCCCGAGTGGGAGGTGAGCGGAGCGACGCTCGATCTGATCTCCCCCCGTGACGCGGCGCGGCCCCTCGCGGACTTCAGCAAGAACAAGATCTCGCTCATCCAGCACAGTGCCCCTATCGAGGCGGAGGCTGATGTCGTCGTTCTGGAGGACGGTGAAGACGAGGATGACTATCGTGACCTCGATGTGAGCGGGAAGATTGTTGTCACCAGGGGGCAGCTCGATATCGTCCGCCACCTGGCGGTTGAGGAGCGCGGAGCGATCGGGATCATCTACGACGGGATGCGGGAGACGCCCCCTGTCAGGGGAAGGTTCGATCTCCCGCACGCCCGGCAGTACATGTCGTTCTGGTGGCGGCCCGGAAAGAGCAGGTGCTTCGGGTTCGTCATCTCGCCGGCAGACGGCATGTGGCTGCGCGATATCGTCAGAGAGCGGCGACAGCTCGGCGAGAGCCCACCTCGCGTGAGAGCGTCGGTCGATACGCGATTCCGAGATGGGCAGATGGAGGTCGTATCCGGGCTGATCCCCGGCCAGACCGAGGATGAGATCGTCATCATCTCCCATCTCTGCCATCCCCAGCCGTCGGCGAATGACAATGCATCAGGGGCAGCAGTCGCCCTGGAAACGCTGCTCACGCTCAATGAGCTGGTGCGTCAGGGTGTGCTGGCGAATCCGTTGCGCTCGATCCGTCTTCTCCTCGTTCCCGAGATCCGGGGGACGTGCGCGTACCTGGCTACGTATCCGGATCGTATCTCCCGTATGGTGGTCGGGGTCAACCTCGATATGGTGGGACAGGATCAGTCAAAGTGCGGAAGCACCTTCATCATTGAGCGTCCACCCGATGTCTCAGCCAGCTACGCTCCCGACCTGCTCGAATTCATACGGGACCGCCTGGACAGGGCGCCATCCTTCTCCGGCCAGCCGGAGCTGCCGCTCTATCGCGAGACCTCAACGGGATTCTCCGGAGGCAGCGACCACGCGATACTCTCCGATCCTCTCGTGGGCATTCCCAGTCCGATGATCATCCAGTGGCCGGATCGTTACTATCATACAGACCAGGATACGATCGACAAGGTCGACGCCGACGTGCTCAAGCGCGTGGGAATGCTCGGCAGTACCTATGCCTTCTTCCTGGCCCACGCCGGAGAGGAGGAGGTGCGATGGCTGGCACTCGAGTACGTCGCGCGCCACAAGCGCCGTCTCGTTGCCCTGCTGCAAGAGTTCGTCTCCCGGGCCTTCGCCTCCGGCCGATGCAGCGTGACCCTCGCCTCGCTCGTGGAGCGCAAGGTGGACTATCTCAACGAGCGTGGCAGAGCTGCCCTCGAGACACTGCGGCGCCTGGAAGATATCTCTATCGATGACTACGCCGAGGAGATAAACGCATTCTCGGTCGTGGAACGGAGAAGGACGAGACATATACTCGCAGGCCTGCCGCCCGACGAGCCGGAGGAGGAGGAGAGCGAATGCTCTATCCCCGCGGAGCACGACTGGATCATCGAGCGGAAGACGCCGGGGCCGGTCGATGTGGCGGACCATTTCGGGGATCTCTCGGGAGAGGAGCGCCGGACGTGGCAGCGGCTTCGCTCGCAGCACAAGGGCAAGGTCGGGACACTCAGATCGCTGCTCTTGTACTGGGCTGATGGACGGCGTCGGCTGTCCGAGATCGTCGATCTCATAGAGATGGAGACCGGTTCGCGCTACCCGGAATTCGTCGCCACCTACGCCGAGCTGCTCGGAGGGCTCGGGCTCGTCGATCTCCGTCAGCCAGTTGAGGACGGTGACGCAGGGGAGTGAGGTGCGGCGTTGCAGAAGGTCGTGATCGCGGTCTATCATCAGTTCGAACTCTGGAATTACCCGGATGAGCACCTCGGGATCCTTAAGGCGGCCTTTCCCGATGTCCGATTTGTCTCTGTGAAGAACGATGAGGGCATCGAGGCAGAGCTGGCTGACGCCGATGTTCTGATGACCTGGCGCATGAGGCCCGAACTCCTCGAGCGCGCGAACCGCCTGCGCTGGATACATTCGCCGGCTGCCGGCGTGGGCAGAATGCTCTCCCCCGAACTCCTGGCGACCGACATCCTCGTCACGAACTCTCGCGGCGTTCACGCCGTGCCGATCGCCGAGCACGTATTCGGCGTCATGCTCTGTTTCGTGCGGAGGCTGTGGGATTGCTTTCGGTTCCAGGTGAAGGGTGAGTGGGGGCGGGAGGCGATCTGGCGCACCCATGGCGCCACCCGAGAGCTCTCCGGCCAGACGATCGGTATCGTCGGCTTCGGCCAGATCGGCCAGGAGATTGCCCGTATCGCCGCGGCCTTTCATATGCGGATCGTTGCGGTGAGGAGGCACCCGTCGCGCAATTCGTTTCCGGGTGTGGAGATCTGGCCGACAGAGCGACTCGATGACCTACTGAAGTGTGCCGACTTCGTGGTGCTGGCGGCGCCGCTCACTGAAGAGACGCGCAGCCTCATCGGTGAACAGGCGCTGCGCAACATGAAGCAGACTGCG
>LJUI01000073.1 GCA_001303705.1 candidate division TA06 bacterium SM23_40 | reverse complement strand
AACGGGTATATCTCGTTCAGCGATGATGCGCTCGAGGCGCACCCGTTTGACCCGTATCCCAATCCGATGCGGCCGAACGATGTCCTCGCCCCGTTGGCGGACGACCTGCTCTTCGGTCCGGATGCGTGGGACAGTACGGCGTGTCGCTATGCGGTGAACCCGGCTGCCGATACGTGCGTCATCGAGTATCGTAACGTACCCTTCTGGCAGGTGCCTCCCTTTGGTAACAACACCTTCCAGATTATCCTGAGCAAGCCCGATAGCACGATCCGCTATCAGTACTACCAGCAGGATCCGGCGGTAGGGTCGGGCTCCCGAGCCGTGGGCTGGGAGGATCAGGTTGGCAACTGGGGTTACACCTATTTCCCGGGCGTTGGGAACGAGATCCATGCGGGGCTTGCGATCGCCATCTACGACACGGCGACTGTTGAGCCTCCGTTTGATGATGTCGCTGTCCAGGCGGTGATGAGCGCGAACTCCGGGGGGTTCTTCACCATAGCCGGAGAGGTGCTCGACATATGGGCTGACATCGCTAACACCGGGAACCAGATCGAGTCGACCTTCGACGTGAGAATGACGGTAAGGGACATTGGCGGTATGCCGGTGTTGCAGAACACGCAGACGATCGTTCTGCTCAACCCGGGAGAGGTGACCACGGTGACCTTTACTCCGTGGACGCCGACCATCGACGGGCAGTACACGATCACCGTCGAGAACCTTCTGAGCGGGGATATGAACCCGAACAACGACGAGATCGCCGTCGAATGCCATGTCGTGACCCTGCCGGCGATCTTCGACTACACTGATGGCACTTTCGAGGACCAAAAGGTGTGGGCTGGTCCCGAGGGCGGATTTGCCAACTACTTCGTGCCCCCGCGGGATTCGGTCAGGATCGCGAGATATGAGGTCAATATCTCGTCCGGGACTGCGTGCCAGGATTGCTACCGCCTCTATGTGTTGGATGATAACGGGCCTGGCGGGTTGCCCGGGGATACGCTTGCCGGAGACACCCTCGACTACGGGGGCATACCGGGTTGGCAGGGAGCCGATATCTTTCCCAAGGTGGAGATCACCGATGGTTCCGGGTTTTATGTCGTCTGGATCCATGTCCCGGCGGCGAACCCGTGGATGGGCACCGATCTCACGGCTCCGTTGTCGTTCCAGACCTGGGAGTATACCGGTGCGTTTGCTCCGAGCCGGTGGCGTTACGTTGAGGATTGTGGGATTCGGTGTGTTGTGGAGCCGTGGTCGGTTCCAGACGTGATTGTCTCGATCGACGAGTTCCAGCGAACGACAGTGCGTGGTGCGCAGGGCGTGACACCGCCGAATGCGTCGCTCGACTTTGCGGTCAACTTCAGGAACACGACGCCCGGTAACGTGGCGACACAGTGGTGGATCGATGCCTATCTCGGCCCGAATCTAGTGCTTACCCGTGGGCCATACAGTCTGTTCCTGCTCGGCGGTCAGGACGTGAATCGGATCTACGGTCTGCCGGTTCCGTCGAACGCTCCGGTTGCGGCCAACTACATGGTGTTTGTGCGCGTTGGGACGCATCCGGACGTGAGCCACCAGGATTCGTTCCCTGTCCAGATACTGGCTCGCGGAGAGCAGTAAGAGTAGGGGGAGCAGTCAGGTAGGATCGTAGTGAACCGCTTTGGGGGGAGAGAGGAATCTCTCCCCCTATGCTATATTTAGCGCGTCGCAGGCCAGAGAGAGGGTCGCGGCGCAGAAAAGAGATCGCTCACTGAGAGGGGACCACTCAGAGAGAGGAGGATGGCGGCCAGCCCTGCTTGCCCCGGTCGGGGGGTCCCAGAGATCCGATCTATCTCTCGGGGTCCGCAACTTCCCCTGGAACGACACATTCGGGGCGACGATTTTTCTACTTGACGGCGATAGGCGTATTCCTTATAGTGGGCTAAGCGTTCCGCCTCTGTCGTATCGGTATCGGAGCATATGGCAGAGGGAGACGGAACGCGGTGATATCGTTGACCTGAAAGCACTACGAGAAAGGAGGGATCTGGACGAGAGTCGACGTGAGGAACTAGGAAATGAGTAGTCGGTGCGGTCCGGGCATGCCGCGGAGATCGTACATTCGAGCTCGCCCATTACCGCGTCCGACAGAGTCCGAGGCAGGAGGATCGCTATCGGTTCGGTCGGTTAATGGAGGTATATGCGACTCTGAGATGAGAAAGGAGGACTCCCGTGAGAGAGAGACGGAGCAGTCGGTGGCCGGTCGTTCTCGGCTGCCTCCTCGGTCTTGTTGCGATCCTTGCATGGGGGGCCATGGCAGGCGATGATGTATGGACGACGAACGGGCCCGGAGTGGCTGGAGGTCTCTTCTGCCTCAAGGCAGATCCCACAGACGCGCAGAGGGTATATTGCGCAGGGTTCTCGCCACTCTTCGGTGACTCGCTCTTCTACTGGAGTTCTGACGGTGGCCTGACGTGGCAGAACAGCTGGGGAGGATTTCCTCCCGCTGTCCAGTCCGTAGCCATGGGGCCTGCAGCGGTCGTAGTCCATCCGTCCGGCCCCGATACTCTCTATCTGATGGTGAACCTGACGGTCGGCCGCACTCTCTTCATGAGAAGCACCGACTATGGGGCAAGCTGGGGCATCGTGCCGTCTGCGATCGATACGTTCGTGGTTCGCGAGAGTAGCCTGCTCGACTCCGATCTGGAGATCTGCCCGACGGATCCGCTATATCTGTACGCCGGCGTCACCGCCGGGGCATTGTCCCCAGGATGGGGTATGCTCAGGTATACCACGGATGGCGGGGTGAACTGGAATGCGCCCAGTTCGGTAATGGGGCTTCCAGATCCTGATTCCCTCCCTCCGGTCAACTGCGTGGCTATCGATCCATCGAATGAACTGGTTGCTTACGCCGGACTCGACTCCACGCTCATCAAGACGACCGACGGGGGTGATACCTGGTTTATCCCCAACACAAGTGTGTTGGAGTGGAAGGATATCACGCGGATCGTAGTCAGTCCCTGGGACTCGGATCTGGTCTATGCCGGTGCCGGCGGCCCATTCCCGGTGACGGATGGCGGCGTATATCGCAGCACCGATGGTGGCACCAACTGGGAACACATCCTCACCTACGTGAGCCCGGATACAGTGCAGATCTTCGGCATCGGTGTCGCTCCCGATATGGCGGATTGGGTGTACGCTGCGAGCCGGAGGAAGGTGTACCTGAGCGCCAACGGCGGTGACCATTGGGTGACCCTCTCCGAATCCGGCTACATTCCCTCATCCCAGGCTATGGACGTGGCAGAAGGACAGGAGGTGTACCTTGCCTCCGGCAATAATGTCGATCTGTTCTGGGTATTCGACTACACGGTGACCGATAGCATGGGGCCATTGTTCTGGGATATGTGGCACTGGCCGGATACGAGCTATCCGGGGCCCTATGAGATCCGGATCAACATAAAGGATGAGGGCTATGGTCTGTGGGAGGAGACACTGAAGCTCTACTGGCACCGGGGTCACGATCCCCAGGGTCACCACGCTCCCCACGGTGATCCGTCGTGGACTGAGCTCGATTTGAGCGCGGTGAACGACACGACGTACTTCACTAACATCCCGATCCAGGGAGATACGGGGATTATCAGCTACTACGCCTATGGGATGGATAACCTCCTGTTCGAGTCCTTCTTCCCCGAGAGCGCTCCCGAGGATACGGTGTACCACTTCCATCTGCGGTTCGATGATGGCGTCTCCGACGGCGGTAGCGAGATAGCGCGTCCGAGGGTCTTCTACCTGGGGCAGAACTCGCCCAACCCGGTGATAGGATCGACCGAGATCTCCTATGCGCTGCCGAAGGGAGGCAGGGTCGGCCTCAGCGTGTACAACATCACCGGAGAGCTCGTCCGGATCCTTCTCGATGAGCCGCAGAGCCCGAACTGGTACACTGTGACGTGGGATGGACGAGATGATAGAGGGAAGAGCGTCGCGAGCGGAGTCTACTTCTATCGGCTGACAGTTCCCGACCATTCGATGACGAGAAAGATGATCGTTCTGAGATGAGACCGGGCTGAGGGATAGTCGCATAAGACAGTAGCACGCTACTGAGGCCCCGACACCAGTACGGCGTCGGGGCCTCGTGTAGCGTTCGGACGGCTTATGCTGCGGACGACCTATACTGGTTCCAATGCTGCAGGGAGACGTCCGGGTGCACAAAGCGCCGGGCCCGGGGGAGAGGCACGATGCAGGGAGGTGGCCACCAGATCCGTCCAGACAATCCCGGTTCCGGGATCCAGAGAAGACTGATTGAAGCAGGCTGGTGCTCTCTCACCGCAAAGACGAGGTTAGCTCGTCGTTGCATGCCGTTCACGGGTTGGCCTCGGGGGTCGGAGCTGCGTGGGGGAGGGGACTGATGCCCCGGGATGCCAAAAAGTACTTGACATCATAGAGATGTTGGGGTATGCTAGGGCAAATATCATCGGGTCAACTGTCCGATGTAAGGCGGGCGGAAGGAGGTGCTGCCATTGGTTTCGGGCGCCGGGGCGGTGGTTGGCGAAGGGGAGAGAATGCCTTCGATCCCGGAGGAACACCGTTCCGAAGGGTTCTTTTTTGCCTCGGCGTGAAGTGAAGATAGAATACCCGAGGGGGAAGGAGGTGAGGGCTACCGAGGGAGACAAGAAGGAGCGGATGCCGAAACGAGGTGGGTGCCCTCGTGCGTAGCGTTGGGGGGGGTGCCCGGGAGCTTTGGAGTGGAGGAGTGTGCGCATGACAAAGAGGACTTCCATTATGCTCTTCGTGCTCGTCTTCGCCGCGGCAGCTGCGGTATCGAGCACGGAGATCATGCTGAACAGCGAGCGGGTAGAGAGGGCCTTGGTCGGCGATGAAGAGGTCGACGCGGGTGTGACCTTCATGACCGAGGTCGTGACCGCTTCGCCGGGGACGCAGGTCGGAATGACCTGGTACGACTATCAGCACAACGGCTCGAGCAACAAGATGAAGGTTGTGGAGCCGTTCGATGGGACCGGGCGTCCGTTCGAGCATATGTGCTGGACGAACGGCCTGGACCTGGGTGCTACGCAGCGGCAGATCTACTACAACTTCCGGCGGCGCAACGGCACGTACAAGTGGCCGGGCGTGGGCACGCAGGTCGGCAGCCCGTACTACTCCGGTTACACCAAGATGTGCGTGCTGTCCGATGGTCGTGGGGCAGTGGCGATGCACCAGCGGAGGGTCTCGGGTGGAGAGTACCATGCCGCTGTGGGCATCGACGTGGCAGCGGGCTTCGGGACGTTCATCATGCACTCGATCGACACCCTGAGTTATCCCGGTGATCCCGGGCAGCCGATCTGGCCGTCGATCGCCCGCGACAATATGGACTATCTGCACGTCGTCTCCACGCATCAGGTCGTCACTGCTGGAGATCCGCACGAGGTGTACTACAGCCGTTCGACCGACGGCGGCCTCAACTGGCAGAATTGGGCGGTCGTCGATACGACCTGGACGATCAGCTATACGGTAGCGGCGTCACGGCACAGCGGGACAGTGGC
Source organism: candidate division TA06 bacterium SM23_40 (assembly GCA_001303705.1). GTDB lineage: Bacteria > LJUI01 > LJUI01 > SM1-40 > SM1-40 > SM1-40. The sequence continues at coordinate 6,793 of LJUI01000073.1, read as the reverse complement.
GTATGCCTACTGCCATCCCAGAGTGCTTACACCGCCGCCGTTGAGCTACCAGCTGAACGCGGACATCTACTACCGGATGTCGTTCGACAACGGTGCGAACTGGGGTGCGATTCAGAACGCGACCCAGTTTCAGATGGCCGACTCGATGCGGGCGTACTGCGATGTCGATGTTCTGTTCGACGAGGGTGATTCCCTCCACTTCGTCTTTACGGGGTATCATGCCTCTGGCGACTCGGCCTACTTCCCGTACCAGTCCGCGATCTACCACTGGAGCCAGGCAGCCGGCCTGACGAAGATCGCTCCGGCATTTGGCTGGTACCCGTACAGCCTCGATCCGGGTGGCTGGCGGTTCGCGGCTGACAGGCCGGCGATCGCCATCGATCCGTACACCGGGTTCCTGTACTGCGTGTGGGTGGTCTGTGATGAGGGCGATGTCTCGATGCTCGGCTGGCCGAACGGTGAGCTGTATGCGTCGTACTCGACCGACAACGGCCGGACGTGGTCGACGCCGATCAATCTGACCAATTCCCCGACTCCGAACGCGGCACCGGGAGACTGCGACGACGATGACTATCCGTCGATGGCTGGAGTCGTGGATGACTCGCTCGCGATCATCTACATCAACGACAAGGATGCTGGCGGGATGCCGCAGAACGAGGGGACCTGGACAGAGAACCCCGTCATGAACCTGAACGTGCACACCTGCGAGTTCACCGGCCTCGGTGCGGATCTCTTCCCGCATAATGCGCCGATCGTGATCCCGGCACAGGGCGGCTCGTTCACGTTCACGGCCAGAGTCAAGAACTGCACCGGCAGTTCGCAGACGTTCAAGGCGTGGCTCATGGCCAGGCTCCCGAACGGGAACGAATACGGCCCGGTCGAGGGCCCGATCCAGCTGACGTTCCCCGCGGGGCACCAAGTGACCGTGACGCGGACGCTCAACGTGCCGCAGGGAGCACCAGCTGGCGACTACCTCATCAGGCTCTATCTCGGTCCGTATCCAGGCTGGGTTGACAGGGATGCATTCCCGCTGACCAAGCTGCCGTAGCCTGGAGGACGCCTGGAGCGTATAGACTGACGAGAGGCCCCAACCGATAGAGGTTGGGGCCTTCTCTCAGGTGGTGTGCCAGGCATGTCATGCATCCGGGAGGTGAGAGTCCTGTACGGGCCGTGACGAACGGAACCCTGAGCCAGGGCAGGAGCGCCCTTGATGACACCTGGTCTTGCTCGATTGGAGCCCGGCCAGGCCTTTCCAGGGGACGCAGAAAAATCGAGTGCTGGCGGTCAGCCCGGCCCTCGACGCCCCCTCAGACAAGGGGAGCCGCGACTTCGAGAGGTATCCGTTTTAGACTAGATTTTAGACTAGAGGGGTAGGGATGGGATAAGGGGGGCTCGTCAGTGCTCGCGGACGATCTCCTTCACCCTCATGAGACGCGAGAGATTCGAGCGTTCCATCTCCGAGAGCTTCATGGAGATGTACTTGATCGTATCGGTGAGGTCGGGGATGAGGACGTATTCGAGGGCGTTGACGCGGCGGCGCGTCTTCTCGATCTCGTCGGCCAGGAGCTGTATGGTCTTCTCCTTCTGAGCGAGCTCCACGAGGAGCTTCATCGCGTTCTGCAGGGCGAGGAGGGAGGCATCGAGCTCGCCCGACGTGCCGAGGTACCCGTAGCAGTGAATAGTGCCCGTCAGGGCAGCAGCGAAGACCGGAGCGCGGATGTTCATGATGTGACGTCGCTCAACTGCGAGACCGAGGTCGGCCGTGGGGACGAGCAGGGAACCCTCGATCGTGCCGGGCCTGAGCGCAGCCTTTGCCAGGAGGAAGCGCTGAGATGCCTCGGTCAGTTCGCGCTCGACCCTTCGCCTCAGATCCCTGATCTCGCGGATCAGGTCGATGAGCTGGCGCATGAGCTCATCTTGCTTGTCTTTGAGCAACTTGTGGCCGCGGCGGGCGATGACGATGCGCTTGCGCAGCCGCAGGAGCTCCATCCGGGTCGGGTTGATATCGAGTATCACGGCGTCGTCTTCCTCCGGTCTATGTCGGGGCGACCATCTCCGCTTCCTTCTCCGGCTCTGCCGCCGTCTCTTCCTTCTTGAATCTCGTCAGGTACTTGTCCAGATATTCCTCCCGTATCCTCTTCAGCTCTGCCCGCGGGAACACGGAGAGGAGTTCCCAGCCGAGATCGAGTGTCTGTTCGATGGTGCGATTCTCCTCCTCTCCCTGTGAGACGTACCGCTCCTCGAAGACTGCTGAGAACTTCAGATAGAGTTTGTCCGTGTCGGAGAGGGCAGCCTCACCGAGAATGACTGCCAGTTCCTGGGCCTCCTTGCCCCGTGCGTAGGCAGCGAAGAGCTGATTGAAGACATCGGCATGGTCTTCCCGCGTCTTCTCCGGGCCGATCCCCTTGTCTTTGAGTCGGGAGAGCGACGGCAGGACGTCGATCGGGGGCGACACCTTCTTGCGGTGCAGAGGACGTGTAAGGATGACCTGGCCCTCAGTGATGTATCCGGTGAGATCGGGGATGGGATGGGTCTTGTCGTCCTCGGGCATGGTGAGGATAGGGATGAGGGTGATCGACCCCTTCTTCCCCATGACCCTCCCCGCCCGCTCGTACACCGTCGCCAGGTCGGTATAGAGGTAGCCGGGATCCCCCCGCCGGCCGGGAATCTCCTTCCGGGCGGCCGACACCTGTCTCAGCGCCTCGCAGTAGTTCGTCATGTCGGTGAGGATAACGAGGACGTGGGTATCCTTTTCGAACGCAAGGTACTCGGCGGCGGTGAATGCCATCCGCGGGGTTGCCAGGCGCTCTACCGCCGGGTCGTCGGCAAGGTTGATGAACAGGACCGCGCGTTCGATCGCTCCGGTTCGCCGGAAGTCGCTGATGAAGAAGTCGGCCTCCTCGAATGTGATTCCCATTGCCCCGAAGACGACGGCGAAGGTTTCCTCTTTCCCGAGAACAGTTGCCTGCCGGGCGATCTGGGCGGCGACACGGTTGTGCGGGAGGCCGGATCCAGAGAAGATGGGGAGCTTCTGGCCGCGGACGAGCGTGTTGAGTCCATCGATTGCGGAGATGCCCGTCTGGATGAACTCATTCGGGTAGTCGCGGGCGTACGGGTTGAGCGGCGCACCGTTGATGTCGGCCCGCCTCTCGGGGATGATCTTCGGGCCTTTATCGATCGGCCTGCCGAGGCCATCGAAGACCCGCCCCAGCATGTCCATGGAGAGGCCGAGTTCAATCCCCTTGCCGAGGAATTTCACTTTGCTCTTGGTGACGTCGATGCCGGTCGTTCCCTCGAATATCTGGACGAGCGCCTTGTCTCGGTCGACCTCGAGTACCCTCCCTCGCCGGATCTCGCCGGTGGGGAGTTTCACTTCTACGATCTCCTCGTACTTGACCCCCTCTACCTCTTCTACCAAAATGAGAGGTCCGCTGATCTTCGTGATAGTCGAATACTCCTTCAGCATCGGTTCCCCCCCGCAAGTAGCGCTCGCTCCTACGCGGCCTCGGCCAGTACGTCTTTGATCGCCTTGTCGATCTCATCTTCGAGGGCGACGATCTGATCGGCGGCGTCCTCGGCCATATATTTCGCCCTCGCAATGCGTTCTCTAATGGGAAGCGTCTCGATGGTCGTGATCGGCACTCCCTTCTCCAGCGCGTCCTTTGCGCGATGGTAGAAGTGGAGGATAACGTGGAGCATCTTGTACTGTTTTTCCATCGATGTATAGGTGTCGACCTCGTGGAACGCGTTCTGGTGGAGGAAGTCTTCCCGGATCGAACGGGAGGCCTCGAGCGTGAGGCGGTCGGCAGGAGAGAGGGCATCGATGCCGACGAGCCGCACGATCTCCTCGAGTTCGGCCTCCTCCTCCAGCAACCGCATCGCCTCGCTGCGCAGATCGGGCATATCCTCCGCAACCTCCTCGCGGAGGTAAGTCTCTATGTTCTCGAGATAGAGTGAGTAGCTGGTGAGCCAGCTGATGGCCGGGAAGTGGCGCTTGTACGCGAGCTTGTCTTCGAGGCTCCAGAAGACTTTGACGACACGTAGCGTCGCCTGGACGACCGGGTCGGAGAGGTCTCCTCCGGGAGGGGAGACGGCGCCGATGACGCTCATGGCTCCTTCCCGCGAATCGCTGCCCAGGCAGGTGACGCGTCCCGCCCTCTCATAGAACTCAGCCACCTTCGCTCCCAGGTAGGCGGGATAGCCCTCCTCTCCGGGCATCTCCTCGAGCCTGCCGGAGATCTCCCGCATCGCCTCTGCCCAGCGAGATGTCGAGTCAGCCATCACGGCGACGCTATACCCCATATCCCGGAAGTACTCGGCTATAGTGATACCGGTGTATACGGATGCTTCACGGGCGGCCACAGGCATGTTCGAGGTATTGGCGATGAGCACCGTCCGCCTCATGAGCGGGTCGCCGCTCCGCGGGTCCTTGAGCTCGGGGAACTCGAGAAGAACGTCCGTCATCTCGTTCCCGCGCTCGCCGCACCCGATGTACACGATGATCTCTGCGTCGGCCCACTTTGCCAGCTGGTGCTGTACGACAGTCTTGCCCGATCCGAACGGACCCGGCACACAGGCGGTGCCTCCCTTTCCGACGGGGAAGAAGGTGTCGAGCACGCGCTGTCCTGTTGTCAGGGCAATGTGCGGGGCGAGCTTTTCCTTGTATGGGCGGGATTTTCGAACGGGCCAGCGCTGCATCATCGACAGGTCGTGTGTTGTGCCGTCGTCATTCTTTATGACGCAGACCGTCTCCTCGACTGTGAACTCGCCGCTCTCGATTCTCTCTATCGTTCCGTTGATGCCCGGGGGGACGAGGATCTTGTGGATGACGAGGGTTGTCTCTTGAACCTCGCCCAGAAGATCTCCTTCTACCACTGAGTCCCCGGCGGCGGCCTTCGGTTCGAATGCCCATTTCTTCTCCCGGTTGAGCGCAGGGACCTCGATGCCGCGCGTGATGCTTTCGCCTACCATCTCGCGGATCACGTCGAGCGGCCGCTGGATGCCGTCATAGATCGATTCGATGAGTCCGGGGCCGAGCTCCACCGATAGCGGTTGGCCTGTCTGATAGACCGGTTCCCCGGTCCCGATGCCTCCCGTCTCCTCGTAGACCTGGATCGACGCGAGGTCACCCGAGAGTTCGATGATCTCCCCGATCAATCGCTTATCGCTCACCTTGACGACGTCGAACATTCTCGCTCCGGACATCCCCTCAGCCACAACAAGTGGCCCTGCTACCTTCACGATTGTACCCGTACGCTCTCTTGCTTCGCCATTCATCGCCTGATCCTCACACTCGGCCCTGTGTTCCAGCCTGGCCCTGTTCCTCTGTGCCCGCCTCATCCTCGCCCACGAAGATATCGGTCCCTGCCGCCTTCTTGATCGTCTGGCGAAGCCTTTTCATGGCGTATCCGGTCGGTCCTGTTGACGCGGGAATGGGCACGATCGTCGGGAACGTTGACGTTGCATATTCATTCAACAGATCTTGCATGTATGCTGCCAGATCCTCAATAACGTAGATGAGTCGAACGCCCTTCTTTGCAAGAGCCGTAACCGCATCGCGGGCCTCTTCGGCGTCTGTGACTGCGTGTGTCGTCATCCCGAGAGCCCGGTATGGCAGTATCTGATCGGCTCTCCCGACAATTGCGACATCTGTGAAGCTCTCAATCGACATCGTTCTCTCGCTCCGCCGGCCTGTGATCGCTTCTAGTAGACCTCGGGCATTCGGTGCTTCAGCGCTGCCTCCCGAATATGGACTGTCTTTGCCATGAAGATCATTCGCAGCATCTTGAGTTCGTGTTCTTTCGCGAGAAGATAAGCGATGAGCGGTTCGGAGCCGAATGGGTAGACCTTCGTCCGACGCACGAAATCGATCAGGTAGTCATCGAGGAGCTTCTCCAGGCGGGAGAACGACCCGGTTGCCTCGAGGGCAGCTGAACCGTGTTCCACCAACGAGAAGTAGGCAGTGGCGTAGAAACGATGGCCCAGAACCTCCGGAGGCTCATCGAGCAGCGCCAGGAAGTGGCTGACCGGGATCGTCCCCCCGTTGTGGAACGCAAGGCGCACCGTTTCCAGATCGGGTCTGAAGTATCTCATGCGAAAAAAGGTCTCGATATTGACCAGGTCGATCCAGACGCGGACGAATTGTATGAAGAACGTAGTCCCGTGGTCCTGGGCCTGTTGCAGGAGGAAGGCGAAGTACGCGTGATCGAGAACGAGATCTGTCTGACGCGGACTGAGCCTGCCCTCGCTCTCGGAGTCGAGAAGGACCCCGACCGCGGAGGCCAGGTGATCAGGAAGCAGGGCCGGCGTACGTTCCGTTAGCGCCTCACTCAGGACATCGATCGCTACCCCGCCCTCACGTGCGGACCAGGGTTCCTCGCTTTTGAGAATGAGGCGAAGCCGGCTCAGCACCTTGAGATTCGCGTAATCGAGCCGGGAGAGGATGAGGTCCCGCAGCCAGCCGTCCAGACAGAGCTCATTGAACAGACGCCAGAGCCGGTCTTCCTCGGCGGTGAGGATCGACTCGAATTGGGTCGCCTGGGCGAGTTCTGCCACGAGGCCTCCATACTCGGAATCGGACAGGATGCGGAGGGCCTCCTCGGCGTCGTCGGCATCGAGCAGCCGATCGATCCGCGCAGAGTCGAGCAGCCGGGCCTCGAGGGCGCGAATCCGCCCCACCGCGAACGCATATCGAGTGTCCTGACCCGGTGTTCTCTGCGATCTCAGCCAGCGCGACATCTCCTACCCCCCTTGCCCGAACAGGAGCTCCGACACGTCGACCTACAGTTCTTCG
>LJUI01000185.1 GCA_001303705.1 candidate division TA06 bacterium SM23_40 | reverse complement strand
GCTGTCGGGATACTTGGAGAGGATTTCCTCATAGGCCTCGATTGCCTTCGGGAGATCATGCAGTCCAACCTCGTACGCTTCGCCGACGCGGCGCTGAGCCTCGTACCGCAGAAGCCGCGCTCTCCCTGTGCGATCGTACACCGCCTCAGGCAGATGTTGCACCGAACCCTCTCCTCCTCGAGAGGTTTGAAGAGAAGACTTTCCCGAATCGCACTCTCCATGACAGATGTGAGGGGTCGCGACCTGCCCGAGACAGCAACCTCCGTGGACCGCTCAGAGTGTAGAATGCGGCTTCTTTCTCATCATTCGTGGCAGACGGAAGATCAAGCGACGTAAGACTGTTTCTCGCACACTGCGAAAACGTTGCAGGAATGTCAGCCGGAAAATATCGAAATGTGGAAATCCGCACAGCGCAGAGAGCGGACCCTACCCTGCAGCACCAACCTTCACCTGCAATTGTCGAACCTGCTGTCGGGATACTTGGAGAGGATTTCCTCATAGGCCTCGATTGCCTTCGGGAGATCATGCAGTCCAACCTCGTACGCTTCGCCGACGCGGCGCTGAGCCTCGTCGCTCAGATCGCTCGAGGGATATGTGGACAGAAGCTGTTGATACGTCTCAATGGCCACTTCAAACTGACCCTGTTCGCTCTGGAGAGCCCCAATCTTGAGCAAGGCATCGTCGCCCAGAAAGGAGTACGAATAGTGCGTCCGTATTCGCTGATAGGCCTCGATCGCCTCAGAGTGACTCTTCTGGCGTTCCAGAAGGGCTGCGGTGGCAAATGCGCGAAGTGCATCGTCGCCCATCACTCGATTCTCTTCGATGAAGACGATGAGGCTCAAGGCGTCGTTGACATACGCTCCCTTGGGATCCGCTTTCGCCAGTCTCTCCAACTCGCTGAGTGCTCCGTCGAAGTCTCCGCGGAAGTAGTCTACCTCCCCGATCCGAAAAGTGGCCTCATCACCAATCTCCGGCAACTCCCTGGCCTGTTTTCGGACCTCTTCGTACTCCTGCTTCGCACCGTCAAGGTCGCCCTTCACAACAAGGCACTCGCCGATGCGAAACATGGCGTCAAAATAGTGACGACCGCGCTTTCGGCCATCGACAAGATCGCCGAAGGCACTCAGGGCCGAGTCCACCTGCCCCAGCTCGAGCAGTTGGATCTCACCGATCTCGAAGAGAGCGCTTTCCTTCTCCTTCGAGGTTGGATAAAGGGAAGCGAGAGATCGGAACGCCGATATCGCATCCTCGAATCGGCCCACCTTTGCGAGAGAGCGCCCGATCCCCTGCATGATCTTTGGCCCGAGAGGAGACGTCGGGTACAGTTCCAAGATGTGGCGATACGCTGTCAATGCCGTGGAATAGAATCCCTCGCGGTATGCGCCCTCTGCAAAGTCAAAAAGGGTGCCGCCGTTGCTCCGTTCGGCCTCCTCAACCTTGACGTATTGCTCATACGCCCGCTCCGGTTGCGCCGTCCGAAAGTAGTGGTTTCCCAACAACCTTCTAAAATGAGAATCGTCTGGATGGCTCTCTACCGCCTCCTCCAACACCGCTGCGACCGCATCGTCAATGGTGTCGGCACGTTTGAACTGGCCGATCATGTTCTCGACATATGAGTACTGTTTGGGATTCGCTTCGAGAAGGCGGACGTACTCCCTGGTCGCCTCTTCAAACTCCATCTGAGAGGAGTAGAGCCGTGCGAGCTCTCTGGCAAAGAGAGACGGTTGATCCAACCTCTTTCTACCCTCAAGATATGTATCAACGGTTTTGTCGATGAGACCGTTATGCAGGTACTGCCTGGCGACGCCCGCATATGAACCCTCATCATGAGGCTCACCTTCGATGATTCGGCTCCACGTGACCTCGGCCTCTTCCTTCTGGTCGGATCTATAGAGAGCATTTCCCAGCTTCTCCAATAGGGGCCGATCAGTGGGGTGCTCTTTGAGGAGTTCTTGAAGAAAGTCGATCAGTTCCGTGTATCTCTTCAGTTGCAGAAGGTCGCGCTCGATTCCGTCAACTGCTTGAGAGTTGCCCGGGTCCGCGCTAAAAAGACGCTTGTGGATCCTGAGGGCCTCCTCGTATCTGTTCAGCCGCTCCAGCCTCCGGGCACGATCCAGTTCGGCTCGCACCTCGTCCTTCTGCTGAGCGAACGCTAAGGTGAATCCTATGAGGGATATCAACAATGCCAGACATGCTCTCTTCAAAACAGGTGCTCCCCTTTCAACGAACGGAGACTCATTTCAGCACTGTCATCTTTCGTGCACGGCGACGGCGGTCAGGACAGGATGAAGGCTGCTCGAAAGCGCCCACCCTTTCGATGCGCCGGTCGAGATGATCATACTGTGTACTCGAGCCTGAGTCATGGGCCAGCCTATCTCCACACGCGCAAAAAAGATGCCCACACACAGGCAAAGGGCTTTCTCGAAGGGAGCGCGCTCTGCGGGCACCGTTCCCAATCCCGATGGCCCTCGGGATTGGGCGTTGCGAACCATGCGGTTCATGGCTGTCACCCGTTGGGGAAGAGCACATCGCTGCCACGCAGGCAGGCCTTCCCACACGCTCCCTGATGGACATGCCGGAGACCCAGGAATTCCCGACACGTGTAGTCGTATAAGCTATGCTGTCACTCTCACATGCCGTGGAGAGCTGATGGGCCTTATAGCTCTGACCCCGGTCCTTCCTGTTCCTTGGACAGGGCCTCGAAATACGCCCGGATGAGATCCTTATACTCCTTCGGATAATCCTCCTTCAAGGCGTCCAGCAGATCTTGCCGCAGTTCGTCCTGTCTCTCGCCCAAGTCCTCCGGCAGATGGGCCGGACCGGTCCGAAGGTACTCCTTCCCAGGTTTCGCTCGACGTTGCCGCGTGTAGTCGCGTTCCCGGAGTGACCGCTGATAGTCCAGAAGTCGGGACAGAATTCTGTTCTGGCGGGCGATGGTTTCCTGGCTGAGCTGTTGCCCCTTCAACTCTTCGGAGACCTTTTTCATATCCTCGATGACGCGATCGAGGCGCCCGAGAATCTCGGGCCGATTGCCCATCTCCCGCTGCAGCTCTTCAATGCTCTTTCGGAGCATTTCTTGTTCTGCAGCCAGCCGCTGAAGAGCCGCCCTGTCCTCCAGAGACCACTGTCCCATCTGGTCAAGACCCATTGTCTCCTGATTGAGGCACATCTGCTGTTGGGCCAGTTGCTGAAGCCTCTGGAGGAATTGCTGCATGCCGCCGGAGCACTGGCCGGAGGAGCACATGTTCTGCATGGCCTGACGCATCTGCATCACCGCCTCATTGAGGGCGCTCATGGCTTCACGCTGGCCCTTTGCGGCCGAGCTCGTGTTTCTCCCTTCCAGACTGTTGATGGCGTCTTCCATCTCAGCCATGGCCTTGCCCATCGACCGAGAAATCTCCTGAGTGATGAAGAGGCTCTGTCTGGCAGCATCGAAAAGGGCATTGGCCACCTTCGCCGCGTTGTTGAAGGCATCCAGTTGCTTCTCTGCCATGGCCTCGCACTGGGGGCTGTTTCTTCTCAATCCTTCGGTCTGACACGACAGCCCCTCCTGCTGCTGGGAGAGGTCGAGGAGTTGGTGCGTCGCTTTTCGCATGGCTTCCAGTACCTGCTGAAACATATTCTGCATCATCATGCTCTGGGCCATCCTGAGTCCCTGACTCATCTGCCTCAACAGATCGGAGATTCTCTTCTGAGTCGCCTGAGCCTGCATCGTCTGTTTGAGCCGGTCCAGGTCCCGCCTCATCTTCTCCTGCTGGGCGGCAAGATCGCTCATGTCCTGCAGTTCGTCAGCGCTCTCGGTGCTCCGATTAAGGTCCTCCTGCCTTTCGAGGAGCTCATCCATCTTTTTCACAAGGGCATCCATCTTCTGTTCCATTTGAATGCGCTTCAAGAGCTCAATGGTGCGCTCCAAACGCTTCTGGAAATCCTCCTGATTAAAGGAAAAATCCTTCATGGCCTGTTGCAGTTGTTGCCGGTCGATCTGCTGCAGGGCCTGGTGCAGTTTTTCCAGAGCCTCCATCAGTTCAGGAGTGGTGATCTCCTGCATGAGTCGTTGGATTTCCTCCAGCTTCTCCAGGGTCTCTGGGGTGACGAGGTTGTGCCTTTCCAGTTTCTCCGCAGATCGTTCCATCTCTTCCGAAAGTTTCTTCAAATCCTCAGCCATCTCCCGCTGTCTCTGGAGGGCTCCATCCGTCTCCTTCTGTTTTTCCCAATCGAGCTCTGTTTCGCGCTGCAGCTCCCGTACGACCTGATCCAGCTTCTCTTTCACATCCCGGCTTTCCCTCAGCATCTCCTCAAGATCGACCATCTGCTCCTCTTGACTCCGTTCCACTTCGGCGTAGATCTCATAAATGGAGGGGAAACGGACCATGAAAGTGCGGCTCTCCGATCGCTTTGGACCTGAGACGGTGTCATTATCGTAGACCGCCACACGGTAGAAGACAACATCCTCGGGCAGGAGGTCAAGATCGGCAAGATCCCACATATGCTCCACGGTCATTTCTGATCCAGCTCCCTTCGGCATCGGGATTGTCCGCTCCTGAAGGGCCCCATCCTCCCCGACCGTGAAGGCCAATTGAAGGCGGGAGAAACCGAAATCGTCAGTGGCATTGATGGCGAGGGGCAGGAGCATATCCTCGGCCAGTTCTGTGTCCGTGCCAGGGCGGATGATGCGCACCACGGGATATTCGTCGGAAGATGCAGTGATACGATACTCGATGGGGTCCTTGTTCCTCAGGCCAGATTTATCCCTCAGTTCAATGTGATATTTCCCGCCGCGGCGGATCACAAAGGCGGCCCGTGCCTCCCTCCCCCTCAGCGTAGCCTCGATCTGCTGTCCACCACTCATCCCTACTCGGGCAGAATCGAGGGTCTTATTCGCCACAATGTCCATTTGAACAGACGTCCCCACCATGGCCCTGATGTCACCGATATTGTCCTCCTCCTCCCTGGCACCGAGCCGCGTGTAGGCTGGGTATGTGTACCGAAGCTTCAGCCGCCTCACCATGGGCCTGTCAAGAACAGTGATGGTGTGCAGTGGGCTCTCAGCGTCACCAGCCTCGACAGAGTAGTGCAGAGATCGCTTTATCCTCTGTACAACGTAGGAGTATTCTCGATCGGACTCCCTCACAAAAGGATAGGTCTTCCAGTTCTCGTGCCCGACGTCGGCCGAACGAAGCACTACCTCGTCGGGGATCTCCCCCGTCACTCGTACGGAGATGACCACGTCCTCTTCTGACACAGCCTCCGTATCTCCGGGGGAAACCACAATGAATGTCCTCTGCGGCCTGGGGAAATCGGTGAAGGGATGAGTCACTCTCGTCAACGAAGATTGGAATGGTGCAGGGAAGAAAAGCAGCAGAAGTACACACAGAGCGATGAGACCAGAAGCGGATTCGGCCGCCTTCCAGCATCGTTTGACGTTGATGATCTCCCTGAAATTGAGACGTGTGGCCACCTCCTCTGATTCGACGGCCGCTGCGTCGATCATCGCCAGGGAGTAGCCTTCCGGGTTGGCGTCATGCCTTCCCCATAATTGGAGCGTTCCGATCAGTCTGTCCCGGAACTCTGGAAACCGCTCCTCCAAGCGCAGGGCCAGCCGTTCGATACCAGGCGCCCCCAGGAGGGGACGGACCGTGTACCACACCAGCGGACCCCCAATGAGCACCGCGCCCACAAGGAGAAGAATAAGGCGCCCTGAGCTGGGTAACCTGAAGACAGATTCGATGAGAAGCGTCAGCACAAGCCATCCAACACCCGCTGCCACTGCACATGCCAACCCATATCCCACATCAATCAAGCGATGATACGATCGAAGGGCGTGTAGCCGGGAGACAATGGATGCGTATGCTCGACTGGCGCGATCTTTCCTGATACGTTCTGACATCGCCTTCCTTTCTCAGTTCTGAGCTGCGAGTCACCACGGATAACAGTCTTTAGACACCGTAGCAGTTAGTGAAGTTCCCTCCTTACGCCCATACCTCCAGCGAATATATGGCACACCCATCCAATTGTCAACTCGTAAGGCCACATTTCGAACATTCCCCTCTGTGACACCTGTCCGTGAGAAGGCCGAAAGGTTATCATTCCCTCTCAGGAGTGACACAATGTTGATGTGGGCCATCGCAGGGCGACCACACGCCGTTCGACACCTCAACAGCAGGTCCGTGTGCCTACCGGAGCACCTTGGCCGGCTCACACACATCAGTGAATACGGAGACCCTCTCTTCCGCCGTTCTCCTGACAGATATGCCCCATTCTCAAGGGGATCGAGGGCACGGTGAGTGTCCGGCCGGGGAATTTCTCGCCCCAGACGTGGGAGACGGAGAAGGGAAGAAATCGAGAGGGTGCTTTCTGCACGACT
>LJUI01000072.1 GCA_001303705.1 candidate division TA06 bacterium SM23_40 | reverse complement strand
CGAAAGAGCTCGCCGCGGCCATTCTTTCTCTTCTCTCCGAGCCGGAGTCACGGGCACGCCTGGGCAGAGAGGCCCGGGCCGCCGCAATCGAGCGCCACTCTCGCGGCCGCATGGTCCGCGACGTGGAGCGCTACTGCCTCAACCTCGCAGGTCCGAATGGCGACCGCCGCGACACGCGATGCGCCACCCCGACCGGACTGGATACCCCCCGATAAGAGAGGTGCTGCCGTCACTACCCTGCTGATGATCGGCCCCCTCTAGTCTCCTCACACTGCGAACGGCCCACTGCCGCGGACCTACCCCCCTTGAAAATAGCGTCAAGATTAGTCAAATTCTGTCGGAGGTGTAGGAGACCCTCGGACAGCCCGAGAGAAGCCCGGCCGACATATCCGCGAGACCAGACGTGGCTTCAGGAGCATAGCCCTGATAGGCCGCGGACTGTCTGAGGGCGAAGCACGTCCAGTGGGGCTGCGCACGCCGGGATCATGGACGGAGTCTTTCTTCTCATCTCGGCGTATTGGTGTGCGGGATGACCGTAGGCACGCACATACTTTTTCTGCAGAGGAGCACACGGTGAGAGGTGACCAGACGACAGATGAAGCGCGCCGCAATGTGCTGAAGCAGCTGCGCCGACGGGTCGCGGAGCTGGAGAGGTCCGAGGCCGAGCGGAGGCAGCTCGAAGAGAGATTGCGCGATATCGCAGACAACGCTTCCGGCTGGTTCTGGGAGGTTGACGCAGCGGGGAAGTACACCTACTCGAGTGCATATGTTGAGCAGATTCTGGGGTACAGGCCTGATGAACTGCTGAACAGGCATTTCTACGATCTCCTCCATCCCGAAGATCGGGACGAGCGCGCGAAGGCAATCCTCGAAGTATTCGCCTTTCGTCAGCCTTTCTGTGACTATGTGAGCCGTGCTCTTCATAAGAACGGCACGACAGTCTGGATATCGACGAGCGGGGTCCCGATTGTCGACGCGAAGGGGACGCTCCTCGGATATCGAGGGATAGACACAGATGTCACCCACAAGATACGGATGGAACGCGCGCTTCGGGAAAGTGAGGAGGGCTTCCGTGCGCTCACGGAGAGCACGAGCGATTGGATCTGGGAAGTCGACGCCGATGGTGTGTATACGTATGCCAGTCCCAAAGTCAGGGAACTCCTGGGATACGAACCTGAGGAGATCGTGGGCAGGACCCTGTTCGATTTTCTGCCGCCTGAGGAGGCTGAGCGTGTGAGGGCGGAGTTTTCCGTGCTCGTCCAGCGGAGACGAGCCTTCGAGAGGATGGAGAACTCGAACATACGGAAGGATGGGCGTCTGGTTCTGCTCGAGACGAGCGGCGTGCCGATCCTCGATGATACAGGAGAGCTCGTCGGGTTTCGAGGAATCGACCGGGATGTCACTGAGCGGAGGTGGGCCGAGGAAGCACTCGCAAAGCGGACCTACGAGCTTCGGGAACGTGTCAAGGAACTCAACTGCCTGTTCGCCATCTCCCGGCTCATGGCTGATCCCGAGACATCACTCGATGAACTGCTCCGGGGTACTATCGACCTGATCACGCCCTCCTGGCAGTACCCTGACATCACATGTGCCAGAATAGCGCTCGGGGGGAAAGAGTATGCAACGGCCGAGTGGCTGGAGACACGATGGAGGCTGTCGGCCGATATCTACATCGAAGGAAACCAGGTGGGAGTGGTTGAGGTCGGCTACCTCGAGGAGGCCCCCGAAGCAGATGATGGGCCGTTCTTAAGGGAAGAGCGGCATCTGATCGATGCTATCGCAGAGCTGCTGGGGAGCTCTGTCGGCTGCAAGCGGGCGGAAAAGGCACTGAGAGAGAGCGAAGAACGCTTTCGGGCGCTAACTGAGAGTACGAGCGACTGGGTGTGGGAGGTCGATTCCGATTGGATCTATACATATGCGAGCCCGAAAGTGAGAGACTTGCTCGGATACAAGGCAGATGAGGTCATCGGTAGAACGCCTTTTGACTTCATGTTGCCCAAGGTGGGCGAGCGTGTTGGCGGGGAGTTCGCGAGGATCGCCCAAGCCCGGCTCCCGGTCGAGAAACTGGAGAGATGGTGCCTCCACAAGGACGGGGCGTTGGTGTTGCTTCAGACGAGTGGCGTGCCGATCCTCGGTGCGAGCGGCGAACTCCTCGGGTACAGGGGCATCGACAGGGACATCACCGAGCTGAAGGAAGCGGAGGAAACGCTCCACGAACGGAGCAGGGAGCTACAGACGATCTTCGATTCCGTGCCGGCATATATCTTCACCAAGGACAGACTTGGACGATATCTTCGCGTCAACAAGGCCCTTGCAGAGGCCACCGGAATTCCGGTAGAGGAGTGGGAGGGGAAGACGGACGCTGAGGTCGAGCCTGTGTATGCACAACGCTATCAGAGTGACGACAGGGAGGTCATGGAGTCCGGCCGTGCCAAAAGGAACATCGTTGAGCCGCTCAAGACAGCTCAAGGAACGAGATGGGCACGTGCTGATAAGATACCGATGAGAGACAGGAGTGGCAACGTTGTCGGCCTCATCGGTGTGGCTGTCGACATCACCGCCCAGAAGCGAGCGGAGGAGAGACTGAAGGCCTACTCGGAGCGGCTGGAGGAGATGGTTGAGGAGCGGACCAGGGAGCTGCAAGATACTCAGGAGCAGCTCGTCCGTAAGGAGAAGCTCAGCGTGTTGGGGCAGCTGGCCGGAACGGTAGGCCACGAGCTCCGCAATCCGCTGGGCGTGATCTCGAACGCGGCCTACTATCTCCAGATGAAGCTCACCGATGCTGATGAGAAGTGCAAGAAGTACCTGGATCTGATCAGCTCGGAGGTACGAAATTCTACGGACATAGTCTCAGATCTCCTGGACTTCTCGCGCGCGAAGCCCCCCAAGAGGGAAGAAGTTTCAGTCTCAGCGCTGGTGGCTCAGGCTCTGGAACGGCAACCTCCGCCCGAGAATGTAACCCTGACTTCCTCGATACCCCCCGACCTGCCACCACTGTTCGTCGATTCCCGGCAGATAGGGCAGGTGCTCAACAATCTGGTGACGAACGCCTATCAAGCCATGTCGGAAGGCGGCACCCTTACCATAGGCGCCAGAGCCGAAGGTGCAATGGTGCACCTCTCTGTCGCTGACACGGGCTGCGGGATATCCGACGAGAACATGAAGAGACTGTTCGAGCCTCTCTTCACCACCAAAGAACGGGGTATCGGGCTCGGTTTGATGGTCACGAAGAACCTGGCGGAGGCAAACGGAGGAAAGATTACCGTACAGAGTGAAGAAGGGAAGGGGAGCACCTTCACGGTCACCCTTCCCATGTGCAAAGAATCGCCACTGGCTTCGGAAACCGGCGTCCTCTGTGAGCACTGAATCCGCGCCTGCGGGCGATTCCGATTGACAGAAGAGAGAGTCTCTGGCAGAATCAGTGGACGCAGGGAAGGTGCTCTCGATCGCGACCGGCACTCTATATCGAACAAGTTTCAAGCTCCGCAATCCCACGATCTGCATTTCCCACGTTTCCTGCCCGATCGAGCATGATGATACGTACTCTTGCTGGCTGCGCCCATGGTAAGCACGCCGGTGTGTGCTCCAGCTGGTGGATAGGGGGCGTGTCTCGTGCCTTCACCGTGAGTGCGCCCCTATCGCACTGAGTCACAGGTATGGTGCGCACGCTGGACTGTCCGGATGATTCCCGGATCCCGCGGGCTCGCGTTGAGGGGCTCTCCCCTGTAGCGTGTAGCTTCTTGTGAGCTTGGCAGACTCGTGGCTACGGTCTCGGGTCAAGGCGGGTCTGCCGGGGCACTCCGTTCTCTGCCGAGCCCGGCTGACGGAGTTGCCTGGCGTTGTGGGAGGTGGTTATGATGCAGAACGGAGATACCTCTGAGTTGAAGGGGGGCAGCGAGCAGTCGTTGCCGCAGACCAACGAACGCAATCGGGTGGACGAGATGTTGCAGGAACTACCGCTACCGTACCGAACGATCTTCGATTCGATGGACGTCGGGGCATTCATCGTAGATACTGATTTTCGATTGGTGCTAATCAACGCGGTCCTCCGACAGTGGAACGAGAAATTCGGTATAGAGACCGACGTGATAGGGCGAGGACTATTCGAGATATTCCCCTTCTTGTCTGATAGAGTCCGTGATGATTATCATCGTGTGTTCGAGACCGGAAAGACTCTGACGACTGAGGAGAGCCTGGAATTCGAGAATAGTGAGCTGCATTGTGAGGTGCGGAAGATACCGATCATCGAAGAAAAGAGAGTGACCGGGGTCGTCACTCTGTTGCGGGACATCACCGAGTATCGGCTGGCGGAGGATGCTCTGCGGAAGAGCAAAGAGCGCTTCCGGGCTCTCACCGAGAGTACGAGCGACTGGATCTGGGAGGTGGACGTCAACGCGGTGTATACCTATGCCAGCCCGAAAGTGAGAGACCTGCTTGGATATGAGCCCGAGGAGATAATCGGCAAGACGCCATTCGATCTGATGCCGCCCGAGGAGGCGGAACGGATCCGCGCCGAGTTCGAGGCGATCGCGAAGGAAAGGCGACCATTCGAGAGACTGGAGAACCAGAACGTACACGAGACCGGGCGATTGGTCTGGCTCGAGACAAGCGGCGAGCCGATCCTCGATCAACGGGGCGAACTTCTCGGTTATCGCGGGATCGACCGAGACATCACCGAGCGCAAGCTGATGGAGGAGACCCTGGAAAGAGCGCATCAGGGGCTGGAACGGCGGGTTGAGGAACGCACTGCTGAGCTCACCGCGGCCAATATCCAACTTCAGCAGGAGATCGCTGAACGAAAGAGGACCGAGCAGCTTCTCCAGACGTTGAATGCGGCAGCTCTCGGTATGGAGAGGGCCGGCACCCCCGAGCAGATATTCTCCATCGTTGGCGAGGAGTTCAAGAAGGTGGGCTTCACCTGCATCGTCTGGGTGACAGATGAGAGTCAGAGCAGGCTGTCCATAGAGTACCAGAGCCACGACAGTGGACTCGTGGAGGCGGTTGAGGAGTTGATGGGCATCACTGCCCGAGAGTTATCCGTGCCAATCGATACCGTGGAGTTCTATAGAAGGATAGTCCGCGAGAAAGAGACTGTTTTCTGCGACAACGTCGAAGACATCACGACTCAGATATTCCCTGGACCGAAGAGGGAATCGGCCAGAGAGATGGTCGGGATGCTGAACATCCCGAAGTCGATCGATGCTCCTCTCATAGTGGATAATAAGGTGATCGGTACTCTCGCGGTGCAGTCGGAACACCTCTCCGAGGACGACATCCCGACGGTCACCGCCTTCGCCCATCAGTTGGCCGGTGCCTGGCGCAAGGCGAAGCTGGTGCAGGAGTTGAAGAGAGGCCTCAACGAGCTGAGATTGACCCAGGATCAACTTCTCCAGGCGCAGAAGATGGAGGCTATCGGCACACTGGCGGGAGGAGTTGCCCATGACTTCAACAACCTGCTGTCCGTCATCCAGGGATACTGTGATCTGGCGATGATGAAGATAGGGTCGGCCAATCCGCTCAATGGAGAGCTCGAGCAGATACGCGCTACCGCTGAGCACGCCGCGAAACTAACCCGTCAGTTACTCCTCTTCAGCCGTAAGCAGCCGATGGAGGCCACACCGCTCCGCATAAACAGGACTGTCGAGGAGTTTCTCAAGATGCTCGAGCGCTCCCTCGGTGAGGATATCGCGATCAGGACCGACCTCGACCCGGCGGTCTGGACGGTGCGGGCCGATGCAGGAAAGATAGAGCAGGTGATTATGAACCTGGCCGTCAACGCGAGAGATGCCATGCCCGGAGGAGGCACATTCACAATCAAGACGGAGAACGTAGTGCTTGGAGAGGCGGACTGCGCTGGTATTCCCGGAGCGCGGCCAGGTCGATTCGTCTGCATGTCGGTTGAGGACGAAGGTGTCGGCATGGATGAGGATGTTCTACAACGCATCTTCGAACCGTTCTACAGTACCAAGGAGCGCGGGATCGGACTCGGGCTCTCCGTCGCCTATGGCGTTGTCGAGCAACATGGAGGGTGGATGAACGTTCACAGCGAGCCGGGACAGGGTACGACATTCAGGGTCTATCTGCCCGCATTTTCCTTGAAGCCCGTCGAGGAGGCTCGAGAGGCTGAATCCCGTGAGAGCCTCGAGGGCAGAGGAGAACGGATTCTGCTCGTGGAGGATGAAGAGCGGCTGTGTGATCTGGCGGCCAAGGCGCTTCGCAGAAACGGATATGTCGTGTTCACGGCCCGAAATGCCAAGGAGACTCTGGACATTTTTGAGGAGGAGGGGAGAGATTTCCATCTGATCTTTACCGATATCATATTGCCCGACATAACCGGTCTTCAACTTGTGGACCAGCTTCTCGGCCGCAACCCGGAACTCCGGGTCCTGCTGAGCAGCGGGTACGCGGAGCGGAAGGTGCAGCGGTCTGTGGTGCGCGCACGAGGATTTCGATTCCTGCAGAAACCCTATGGATTGCTCGAGCTGTTTCGGGCGGTAAGAGGGGCAGTGGAGGGTACGTCGATTTCGCCTTGACACAGCCTGTTCTGCTATGGTATGATATTCCGGTGGCGGGGGAGACGACTTCTGGAGTCGACTTCCCCCACTTCTATCTTGTGGCATACCGGAGGAGACCTCACCTGCACCAATCGCTCCGGCGGGCAGCGGGGCGAGTATCGTGCCCTCTGTCTGGCGGGGAGAGGAGTACAAGGATGGGAGTACGGATCAGGGGAGGCGTTATCGCGGCATCGATCCTGATCGGCTTGTGCGTGAGTGCGGTGGGCGTCGGTGCCTCGGTCTTCCCTCATATCGATACGTGGATGATCTTTTACCATTCGGGTCTCCCCGAGTCCGAGGTGCAATTCGTCGCAGAGCACATGGATCTCCTCGATGGAGGGCGCACGTACCTTCCGCTGCTCCGTGCCTTCGGCTCGGAAGCTCCGGTCGTCCGGTATCTCCAATTCCACAACGGACAGGATGACGCCGAACTCCACGACAGCCTGTACGCCTTCTGTGTCCGGGAAGGAATAGAGGTGGAGGAGATGTTCCTCCACTTCTATCAGGATACCGAGTGTTGGCCACGGTATGAGGGCTCGCCCGGCACCGTGCTGGGATGGGGAGGGGGAAGTGCGCCGGCCGAGAGCCTGGCCCGAGTGCCTGTCGACTGGTGGAACAGTTACATGTACGACATTGGAGAGCCGGACTTCAGGCGGTTCTTCGCGTGGTTCTGCCGTAAGTGGCTCCAGATCAGTCATGACGGGTACTTTATCGACGGTTTCATGTACGATAACACGATGACCCGACTCACCAATACTATCGAATACCTTCATGCCTACGGGTATCCTCAACCATCGAATTGGGAGATCAACGAATACCCCAGCGCGCCGAATCGCGACTCGGTCTGGGTGAACGATCTCATACTCTTGCTAGATGAGGTCCGCGATTCACTCGAACAGGCAACGGCCGAGCCCCACCTCATGGTTAATCTGATCGGGAGCTCGAGTTCGAGCTGGCAGCCCTACGGGTGGTACTGGGGTAATCGGGTTGCTGAACATGTCGATAGCGGAATCCTCGAGTATTTCGTGCAGTGGAACGAGTGGTTCGGGCAGGCGTTCTTCGATCGCGTCGACAGCCTCTCTGCCACCGGGATGTCCGTATTGATACACGCTGCCGGTGCGCCTCCGGGCCATGAGTGGTGCGAGCGGTCACGGCTGTACACACTGGCGCTCTACTACATACTTGCAGAACCCCGGTGTCACTGGGGGTATACCTCTTCGGGGTATGGGGCGACGCCGAGCGAGTACAACTGGTTCCCGGCCATAGAGCTCGACATCGGTACCGTCCTCGGGCCGCGTACCGTACTGAGTCAGGGGACAAACTGGACCATATGGGGACGCCAGTACGAGTGGGGGGGTGCGGTCGTGAGGACGCGCACGAGCGGGGGATCATTCGACGATCCGGAGGTCGTCCAGCCACTCACCAGTGTGTACCGGCCCATATCTTCCGAAGGCGTTATCGGGGAGAACGTGAGCGAGATCAGCCTCCGGAACAACGAGGGAGCGATTCTCGTCATGCGGCCCCAACCCGAGCTGCTCGCCCCGAACGGCGGGGAGGAGCTGGTCCCGTATGAGGAGTCTGACATACAATGGTCGAGGCGGCATCCCACAACGCGAGATTCGCTCCTCATCGAGCTCTCACTCGACGGCGGCGCCACATATCCTGATGAGATTGCACGTGTCCCCCTTATCGATACCCTCTATACCTGGGTCGTTCCCGATACATCAACGGCAGCCGCACGGGTCCGGGTGACCGCATACGATGATGAGGGATCCTATTTCGTCGATGCGAGCCAGGCCGATTTCGCGATCACGACCGAGCCCGGGGTAGAGGACTCACTTGATGGATTCCTGGGTCTTTCTCGTCCGCTTCCCCATCCGGTGCGAGACGGCTGCACCTTCTCGCTCACGCTCTCGGCTGCCGGTCGGGCCCGAGTGACGCTGTACAACTGCCTCGGCTCGCGGGTACGCGAAGTGTTCTCCGGCAGGTGCGAGGCCGGGAGAACAGACGTAGCGTGGGACTCGAAAGACGACGGTGGAAGGCCGGTGGCTTCGGGCGTCTATCTCTGCCGTCTCGAGGCGAGAGGCGATGCTCGCGTGCAGAAGGTGGTCGTTGCCCGCTGATCGGTCCCGTATCCTCTGATATCGTACCCGGGCCCCAGTCCGTATGGCCCGGGGGCCATACTCCCAACCGACAGAACCTCACATCTCTGTGTGAACAGTTACCATCTTTCTGTTCACCTCCTCCCCCGGGCGTTTTCATCATTCCGTAGCCGCCGCCCGATTCACTGCCCTTCCTCACCCTGCGGGGTGTTGCCTTCTCAGGTGTAAGTCCCTAGAAAATGGTGTCTTAGCTCATACCCCTCGTGCACATTCTCGGACTGGTCCGCGAGCGTGCCCCGCGTGGGCGGATCGTGGGGTGGTCCGGCCGTACCGGGCACGGTTCTTGCTCTATTCTGTGACAGGGTCGGTGGACATCGGGGCACGAGAGGTGCGCGGTGTCGGCGAACCGGCCCGTGACGAGGAATCGAGCACACAGCCCGTAAGGGAGGGTTTCTTGGAGTGCGGTTGAGGGAGCGGAGGATACATTCGGTTGCCCAGGCTGCGGTGATAGCGCCCGTGCTCTGGGTAACATCGATCACTATGCTCTCCGTAGTGCCGAGATCGGTATTGCGGGGCGAGTGCTGGGAGCGGCTTGTCGAGACCGTCGGGCATGTTGCCAAACGTGGCCTCGATCTCATCCTGTCATCTCTCTTTCTGCTGGTTTTCTCACCGTTCTTCCTCGTCGTCTCCATCGCGACGAGACTCGACTCAGGGGGGCCGGTCATCTACCGGCAGGAGCGGGTCGGGCGAAATCGTCGTAACGGCGATCGGCGTAGAATCCCCATGGTATACAGCCGGGATCGGCGCAATGGCGGCCGTCGTGAGTGTGATGTCGGCGGGAGGCCCTTTATCATCTACAAATTCCGTTCAATGCGACAGGATGCCGAGAGGACGACCGGGCCGATCTGGGCAGCGGAGAACGATCCCCGGGTTACGAGAGTAGGACGGGTACTCCGTCTGACCCGCCTCGATGAGCTGCCGCAGTTGTTCAACATCCTGTGCGGCGATATGAGCGTGGTGGGTCCCCGGCCCGAACGCCCCTGTTTCACTGTTGAGCTTGCAGAAAAGGTGCCGGGGTACCGGGAGCGGCTGAGCGCGCGACCGGGTATCACCGGGCTGGCCCAGATCAACTGCTCGTACGATTCGTCTCTCGAGACGGTGAGACGGAAACTCGAATACGATCTCAAGTACATACGGGAAGCGAACGTCGTGCTCGACCTCAAGATCATGCTGCAGACTGTCGCAGTCATGCTGAGGCGTCGAGGGGCGCGGTGAGGTTAACTGGAATAATGGGTACGCGCGAACAGGGTCTTCGGTATCGGCTCGAGTCAGAAGTGTGGCGAGCTACTCGCTATAGCCACTTTCTGGCTCTTGTCGCGTACAGGAATGCCGCTCCCTCTTCCTCTCCCGGTGAGGGGGATGGAGACCGGGAGCATGTTGTGCTTTCGGTCATACGGTCGAGCATACGGCGAACTGACGTGTGCGTTCCGGCCGAAGATGGCACCCATTTTCTCATTCTTCCCGAGACGGCTGAATCCGGTGCACTGGCCCTTGCCCATCGTCTGGCCGAGTCGACCCGGCCCCCTCAGTCCCTCCACGATCGGGGGACCGCGCCGGGGGCGCTCATCGGGATAGCCATCTATCCTGGAGATGCGACCACCGCGAGTGGCCTCGTCGAGTGTCTCGAGGCGCTCATGAGGAGCGAGGCAGCGAGGAGAGGGAGGATATGTATCGTCTCTCACTCTCTTCCTGAGAGATGATCACGCTCTTCCGAAGCATTTTGAGATGCGAGATTCCTCTTTCATACCCCTTCAGATTTCCCCTTCAGACATTCCACCCCCGGATATCAGTGAAGCTCCGCCCATTCTCGAGAGATCGTATCCGGAGTCGACGACGCATATCCTGCCTATCGCTCCCTGACAATGTATAGCCAGCTTGTCATCAACCGAACCGAAGGGATGTGACTTTCCGGTTGACGAAGGGTACGATATCCCTATAATTCGGATTGCGACATCACAAGGAGAGACTGGTCATCCACCGAAACAGGGGGGAGGCACATGAACGTGTTGAGGTTCGTGATCGCCGGGGTCGTCGTCTTCGTCGCATTCTTAGTCCTCCAGAACTTCATCGTCCACGGCCTGATTCTGAAAGGGGCATATGAGGCGACTGCTGATGTGTGGCGCGAGGATATGATGAGCAAGATGCCGCTCATGTATCTCCTCACCCTGATCATCTCCTTTCTCCTCGTATTCATCTTTCACAAAGGGTATGAGGGGCGCGGTCTGGCCGAAGGCCTGCGATTTGGATTCTGGCTGGGACTGCTGATGAACCTTTCGATGGCCCTGGGCAGCTATGCTGCGTATCCAGTTCCGGGGTTACTCGCCCTTCAGTGGTTCATCTACGGGATGATCATCTACCTCATCGTCGGAGTCATCATCGCGGCCATCTACAGGCCGGCCCAGGCCGCGGCAGCGAGCGGTGCACCTGGGGTGGGGGGATCTGAACCGATGACATGAACTCCGGTGTTGCCGCACTGACAGAGGACGTACGCGTGGCTGGCACTCTGTGGCCGATACGCTGATCGGCCGCCCGGCGTGTCGTATGTGTGTCGACGGAAGAAAGCACAGGTCCGGTTCCGAAGAAGGAACTGGACCTGTTTGTGCCTGGTTGCTGGATCCCTGTTGAAGAACGTCTCCTCTAGGGAGCAGGCGGGCTGGGTGTACTGCTCGGTTCGGTCGCGTCGTTTGACATCATCTAGAACAGCGCATAAATCATCGGTCCTACGCCCGTCTCGAAGATGAAGACGAAGAGCGCGAGGACGATCAGTATGCCTACGATCGGAAACAGCCACCACTTCTTCCGCGCACCGAGGAATCGGAAGATCTCACCCGCGAGCCTCAATCGCCGGAATATCGGTGGGGAAGGGGACATACAGTATCTCCTCGAGGCGTCTCGGGCCCGGATGGCGCACATCGTCTTCAGGGCAGGAGCGCACGCCCGGGTCGAGTGAAGCGGGTCGCATGAGCCATTCCCGGGACACGAATTGAGGGAAAGGAAGCGCTCTTTGTCATCTGGTGCCGAAGGGGGGAGTCGAACCCCCATGGAGTGTGAGCTCCGCCGGATTTTGAGTCCGGTGCGTCTGCCAGTTCCGCCACTTCGGCACGCTTGTTTTTCAAAGACTTACGCCATCATGATTCTTTGCGGCCGGCCGGTTGTGCCGGATTTGTGCCAACTCCCAACACCGACGGTAGTCGGTTCACTGCCTGCTGGAGGTGTCCCTGGGCAAGATGAGCATATCGCATCGTCATGGCCAGGCCCTTGTGCCCGAGGAGTTGCTGAACTGTCCTCAGGTCACTCCCGGACATCACGAGATAGGAGGCGAACGTATGCCGAAGGTCGTGGAATCGGAACCCTTCGATACCAGCGCGCTTGACGGCTGCCCGGAAGCCTACATCAATGCTCCTCCAGGCCTTGCCATCACCCTTACAGAATACATACGTCCCGTGGAGATGTCGAGGGGTTTTTTTGAGTTCGGCCAGTAAGACATCGTCGATGGGGATTGCACGTGCCTCGTTATTCTTGCTCTTCTCGATAGCGATTGTCCTGTTGCGGAAGTCTACCTGCGACCAGCGAAGAGAGAGTATCTCTGACTTCCGCATTCCTGTGTGGAGAGCGGTTACGACGATGGGGCGAAGGTGACGAGAGCAGGCGTTGAGCAGCGCTTCGATCTCCTCTGGCTCCAGGTAGCGCACCCGACCGGGAGGCTCCTTCAGCTTCTTCACGGGCTTTGCTGGGTTCTCTCGCACGTACTCCCACTCAATCGCTTTGGCATAGAGATGCTTGATACAGGAAAGCTCACGGTTAACTGTGGCGGGTGCGACGTATTCACGACGCTTCGCGACATACTGTTCTATCGCTTTTGATGAGATGTTGCCTATATATTCGTCGCCGAAATGGGGTATGAGATGTGGC
>LJUI01000071.1 GCA_001303705.1 candidate division TA06 bacterium SM23_40 | reverse complement strand
ACGGAGTACTCGTCCGAAGAGGCGAAGCACTCGTGCAAAGGGAAGGCGCAAGTGAGAGATTTCCTGGTGATCGTACCGTGCGGGCAGGCCAAAGTCTGAGGGGGCGGGACTGCCCATTGGGAAGGCGATGCAGGCTATCCGACGCGCCGTCGAAAAGGGGAATCCGTTTCCCGAGCCAGGCCCTGCTGAAGGATCGAGTTAGAAGGCATACCATGAGGAGGGAGCAGATGAAGAGCATACTCGTTTCTCTCGGCATTGTCACGCTCTGCGTGACCGTCATTATCATGGGAGGATGCGCGACTGCTTCGCGCTCGAGACAGGAGCTGGAGCCTCTCCCCGATTTCGATGCCCTGTGGGACTATGCTAACCCTCAGCAGACCGAGATCGAGTTCCGCGAGCTGGTCCCCAAGGCCAAGGCGTCCGGAGACATATCGTACTACGCTCAGCTCATGACGCAGATCGCGCGCACCCAGGGGCTGCAGCGACAGTTCGAGGAGGCACACGCGACCCTCGATACCGTCGAGACGCTTCTGACAGATGACCTCCTCGTGGCAAGAATCAGGTACCTCCTCGAGCGAGGTAGAGTGTACAACTCCTCCGGCAAGCCCGAGAAAGCGATACCGTATTTCCTCAAGGCGTTGGAACTCGGCCAGGCACACGGGGAGGACTACTATGCCATCGACGCAGCGCATATGCTTGCGATCGCAGAGCCGCCCGAGAGACAACTGGGATGGGCTGAGAAGGCGATCGAACTGACGGAGAAGACGACGGACGAACGGGCAAAGAAATGGCTGGGACCTCTGTACAACAACACCGGGTGGACATATCACGATCTGGGTGAGTATGACAGGGCCCTGGAGTTGTTCGAAAAATCCCTGAGATGGCGCGAGGAACAGAACGATGAGCGCGGCACCAGGATCGCGAAGTGGACCCTCGCCAGGACATACCGATCCCTGGGGAGGATCGAGGAGGCCCTTGCGATCCAGACGGCGCTCCGGGCAGAGATCGAGGAGAAGGACCTCGAACCCAGCGGATACGTCTTCGAGGAGCTCGGTGAGTGTCTGCTTCTCCTGGGCAGAGACGAGGAGGCGCGCGACAACTTCAAACGCGCCTATGACATCCTCTCGATGGATGAGTGGCACGTCGCCAACGAGCCGGAACGGCTGGAACGGTTGAAAGAACTCGGCGGCCAATAGGGCCCAAACACGCAGAGATTGTCCGTCTCTGCCGGGAGCGAAACCTCCAGCAAGCGACATGTCGTCGTGACGACATCTCGCCCTTGAGATGCGCCCCTCCTTGAGATGCGCCCCTCCAGGGCGTCTCCCTGCGGGGACTACAGCGATGCTCACCTGCACGGTCCACACCGATGCTGGCGTGCACCGCTGGTTTTCGAAACGCGAACGACGACCGCCACGCGGATCTCACACAGGTAGGCTGGCATGAAACTCGAAAGAGAGCTCAGTCTGCTCCATGTCTTCTCCCTGGCCGCTGGGGCCATGATCGGTTCAGGGCTGTTTGTGCTCCCGGGGCTGGCCCACGCCCAGGTCGGCCCTGCCGTCTTCGTATCGTACCTTCTGGCCGGGCTCCTGGCGATCACGGGAATGCTGAGCCAAGCCGAACTGCTCTCAGCGATGCCCAAGGCCGGAGGGACGTACTTCTACGTCAGAAGCACAATGGGGCCCGCAGTCGGTACGGCTGACGGACTCCTCATGTGGTTTTCCCTTTCTCTGAAGGGCGCGCTCGCATTGGTCGGATTGGGCGCGGTTGTGTCTCAATTCGTGGCCATCGACATGCACGTCGTGGCTCTGCTCTTCTGTCTTGCATTCGTCGCGATCAATCTCCTCGGAATCGGCGTGGCCAGCAGAACGCAGGTGATTCTCGTAGCCGGCGTCCTCGCTGTCCTGCTGCTGTATGCTGCTCGCGGCCTGCCCGCGGTGCAGCTCCATCACTTCGAACCGTTTGCTCCCAGAGGCGCCCTTGCCATACTCTCCACTGCGGGCTTCGTCTTTGTCTCGTATGGAGGTCTGTTGAAGGTTGCGAGCGTTGCGGAAGAGATAAAGGAGCCCGGGCGGGTCATACCCCTCGGGATGATCCTCACCCTCCTTGTCGTGAGCCTTCTGTACATAGTGGTCGTCTTCGTAACGACCGGAGTCCTCGGCGCCGCAAACCTCGACAATTCCCTCACCCCCATCTCCGATGGAGCGGCCGCATTCATGGGTTCATGGGGCAGGATCCTCGTGAGCATCGCCGCCATTCTTGCGTTCATCTCTGCAGCCAACGCTGGGATCATGGCCGCCTCCAGATACCCGCTCGCCTTGAGCAGAGACGGGCTCCTCCCCGAATTCCTCCAGAGGATCGGGCGCAGGTTCAGGACGCCGTACGTTTCGCTCTCAGTCACGGGCGCGTTCACGATCCTGGTGCTCTTTCTGCGGCTGGACGTCCTCGTAAAGGTAGCCTCGACTGTCCTCATCCTCACCTATCTATTCGCCTGTCTCTCGATGATCATCCTGAGGGAGAGCCGTCTCCAGAACTACCAGCCGCTCTTCCGCGCACCCCTCTATCCCTGGATACAGATCATCGGGATCATCGGCTTCGGCGTCCTTCTCTTCGGCATGGGCAGAGAGGCACTCTTCGCCAGCCTCATTATCGTCATCGGCGGTCTGTTCGTCTATTGGTTCTATGGAAGAATCAGGACAGGCAGGGAGTATGCACTCCTCCATCTCGTCGAGCGGATCACGGCACGAGAACTCACCACTCATTCGCTCGAGACTGAGCTGAAAGAGATCATCAGAGAACGAGATGATCTCGTCGGTGACCGATTCGATAGTGTGATTGAGCGGGGTATCGTTCTGGATATCGAGAAGCGGATGGGAGCAGAAGACCTATTCTGGCTGGCCGCCGATAAGATGGCGCCGAATCTACATGTCGAGGCAGATACTCTGTTCAGATTCCTTCAGGAGAGAGAGAAGGAGAGCAGTACCGCACTCACGCCCCACCTCGCGATCCCGCACATCATCATCGAGGGAGAGCGCACATTTCAGATCCTGATGGCTCGTTGCAGGGAAGGAGCTGAATTCTCCAAATCGGCACCGGACGTTCACGCTGTCTTCGTTCTCGTCGGAACGAAAGATGAACGTAACTTTCATCTCCGCGCGCTGGCGGCGATAGCGCAGATAGTACGTGATCCCCATTTCGAACAGAGGTGGATGGCTGCCAGAAGTGAGGAGGCCCTGCGGGATGTTGTACTCCTGGGGGAGCGACGGAGGATGATGGGTCCGCTATGAGATCATTCTCCTCAGAGCTGCTCTATAATCTTGCGAAGTGCGCGTAATCCTGATTCCTCTGCCTGCCGAGCGTCTTTCAAGTGTTTCAGCGCATGAGCTCGGCGATCTTCGTCCTCGATCTCCTCCCCTTTCGGGGGGAATGGAAATGCTTCAGCGAGCGCGTGCAGGTTCTTTGCCACCACTTCGTAGTGACCTAATGCCTCATCAAACGCTGAACCGACCGTGCCATCGATCCGTTCCTTAGCCTCTCTCAGGAAGTCCACCGCGAACTCGCGACACTCTCCCCAGACCGCGGCATTGTAGGCCATCCCGAAGCCATGGGCCGTGCCGCCCTGTACGGCATGCATCCAGTTGTCGAATCCTCCGAGACCGGCCCTGTACTTGGGCAATATCCACTTGGACGGGCTGTCTGCGAGCTCCAGCGCAAATTCGAGCGCCTGCTTGACCACAGTGATATCATCGGTGGGCTCGGTCTTCTTTATACTGTACATCTCCAGTACGCCAATCTCGGTGTCCCCGAGCTCCTTCCACGGCTTGGGGTTCTTGCTCTCATCACAAAGCGGGCCCGAGAAATAATACCCCTCATCGTCGTATCCATAGACAACGTAGTATTCCGGCACGTCGAGCTCCCAGCCATAGCATGGTATGCCAGCATCTATCGAGCTCCTGGCATGCTGCCAGGCCTGCTCTTGCTTCTCTGCGAAGTCACTCTCCGATTTGAAGCCGAGAACTCCGTCCGTAGTGTACCCGATATTCCTCCCCAACTTGAAGAGCATCTCCGTGCGCCAGGCGGTTGGACCGCTCGGGCAGACTACATCGTGTATGTTGAGGACGAACGCATGCCCCGTCGCCCCGAACACCCATGCATCGGAAACGTCCACACCAAGGTACTCGAGACATCCTTTAATACAGCCGAGGTGGGTGACCCACCGCGGTCTCCACCGCAGAGTCTTGAGTTCCTTTTTCATCGCTCTTCGCCCCCTCTCCTATTTCAGCCTGACAGACTCATCTTCCGGCTACCTCAGGTCAGACTCTCACTTCTGATAGCGCCACACTACCCCGCCACCGCCACGATCGCCATGCCGCAAAGTCAACCTATCGGCCGTGCCCACTTTCAGGACGAACGCCTCTCGGATTCGTCCGGACAACAGAAGGCCTGCATTCGACTTCACCGATTTCTCGAGCGCGAGCATGGAGAGGAGCACAAGATCCTGTCTCAGACGACCCCCATGCTCACCCATCATTCGCCGGTCCTCATCAGTCGTCTTCCGAGCGCCCCTGATGACTTGCATCGAGGCTGCTGACAGAGATCCCGAGACCTTCTAAGGCCTTCTCCACCGTCTCCTCATCTGTCTGATGGATATCGATGGCGGCAGCGGAAAAGACATATGCAGGGCCTCTGCTCTTGAACGGCTGTTTTGCGAGGAAGACGTCGACAGCCTGCCTTTCCAGGAACTCGGCGACTAATATCCCCTTCCCTTTTTCTACTCCGACGAAGGGATTCTCGACAATCTGCTCGTCGATCACCTGCTTATCCTTCGCCCGCACCGTCACCAGCATGAAGTGAGGAGCATCTCCGAAGTGATCGGACAGACGTTGCCCGTCGACGTCGTCCAGAGCCACGGCATATACGAGGTTTTCCTTCTCCATGGGCTCATAGTGAATGAGAACCTTGTCGACATTGGCTATCTCTTCTTTGATGCTCTTCTCGATCCGGTCCGCCGCCGAATGCGCCTCATGAAGGTCGCGCGTCTTCAGCACGATGTTGGCCTCGATGAAGGTATAGCGTCCGGAACTCCGCCCCACGAGGTCCTGGATCTGGATCACCTCAGCCTCTCGCGATATCAACTCCTCGGCCAGCCTCAGCGTCTTGTAGTCCAGGGAGGCATCCAGCAATACCCTGATGCCGCTCAGAAAGATTCTGCCGCCGGCCCAGAAGATCAACAGTACGACGACGAACGCGGCGATCCTGTCGAGGTTGATACCCGCAAGGCTCGAGAGTAGCCCCACCAGCACTACGCCGTGCGCGAACACATCGATGCTGATATGAGCCGCATCAGCCGTCAGAGCAGGCGAGTTGATCTCCCTGCCCACCCTCGCCTCGTATCGCGAGAATCCGTACGCGATCACTATCGCGCAGACGACGCTCGCTACCGCCCACCCCACATTTTGCAGTGAGGCAGGCCTCTCCGTCGTAGCCTCCACTACTATTTTGTAGCCTGCAAAGAAGATGGCGAACGCCACGAGGACGGCGACGAGGTTCTCCATCTTGTACAGCCCATACGGAAAGAGATCCGTCTTGCGTTTCGCCAGCTTCAGACCTCCGAAGACCGTGGCCGATGCCACCACGTCCGAGAGTGAATCGAAAGCCTCCGCCTTCAGGCCGATGCTGCCGGAAAGCTCTGCAAAGATGTATTTCAGGCCAAAGAGAAGCAGGTTGACGACAACGGCCAGGATTGCAACCTTCTCGCCTCTGTCCACCGAATTCCTTCCTCCGACCGGCCAAGCAGTGAGGCCGGGGGTCGCAGGATGGTAGATCAGCCACGTACGGCGTGTCAAGCTCCTTTTGGGCGCGTGGTCCTCCACACGCGCCAGACTCGATTCCCCCTTGACCGCCATAGCTCTGGTCGCTATAGTTCTCGTAATCCTGAGCCCATAGGGAGATTCCTGTCCAGGAGAGAGATCCGGGTCGGGCCAGCCCCCGGAGAATGTCCTGGCTATCCCGTGATCGGGAACAGCGTCGGAGTCAACGCGGTTATCGCTAGCGAGAGGAGGTGCCCTAGCCATATCAGCGCTGGGCGTGTCGTGCGCGATGCACGACCGTCTTCACCGCGTGGCGGATGGTACTGAGTCAGCCGGTCCGCTCGATGCGGCGGGTGCCATTGGATACTCGGAGCGCCACCCGGCCATTCAACAGGAGGGTGCCATACCATGAGAGGCTTCCGTTGGCAGATTGTGCTGGGCCTGAGCCTCGTACTGCTCTCTGCAGTCCTGTACATCCTTCACTACACGATGTTCCACGATGCGCACCATATATTCATCTACATGGTGGGAGACGTTGCATTTGTGCCGGTCGAAGTCCTGCTCGTGACGCTGATCATACACCGTCTCCTGAGCGAGCGAGAGCGGCGCGCCCGGCTGGAGAAACTCAATATGGTCATCGGGACGTTCTTCAGCGAGGTGGGGACCCGAGCGCTGGCTTATTTCTCAGACTTCGATCCCAATCTGGACCGGATCAAGAATGACCTCGTCGTGCAGAGCGATTGGCCCGAGAGAGAGTTTGCCGATGTCCGACGACGCCTCGGGAAATATGATTATGGAGTTGAGATCAGGCAGGTCAACCTGCAGGACCTGCGGACCTTTCTCATTGACAGAAGGGATTTCCTGCTGCGCCTGTTGGAGAATCCCAATCTCCTTGAACACGAGGCATTTACCGACCTCCTCCGCGCAGTCTTTCATCTGACAGAGGAACTGGCCCACAGGGACGACCTGGGGGCGTTGCCCGACACTGACCACGCACACATCGCCGGTGATATCAAGAGAGCCTATGTGCTCTTGGTCCGGCAGTGGCTCGACTATATGAAGTACCTCAGGGACAACTACCCCTATCTCTTCTCTCTGGCCATGCGGACAAATCCGTTCGATCAGACCGCATCGGCAATCGTGACATAGATCACACAGACGCGCAGCTGGGAACCATGTAGGATGAAGCGGCGCAATTGTACTTTGCGCTTGACAGGTCCCCGGAATCGGATATCATTTCAACATCGGCAGTTGCGTGCTTTGTCTGAGTTTAGATTAGGCGCCGTAGATTGAGACGAATGATGCCATCGTCGAGCTCCTGACATCGACACCTCGGGACGCCGGGTCCGTCGCTGAAGGAGGGTGAGGCTCCGGGAGAACTGCACGATCGTGTCGCCCATGAAAGGAGGCAAAACCGATGAAGAAGGCTACGGTGATCATCTCGGCATTCGTGCTTCTGGCCCTCATCATGTTTGCCTGCGCAAAACAGGAAGAGGAGGCTATGGAGGTCGACCCCACGGCAGAGCTCGCGGCATCGGTAGAGCACGGCAAAGAGCTCTTCTATGACGAGAGCCTGGGAACGAGCGGAATGACCTGCAATTCCTGCCACATGGAAGGGGGCACAAAGGGTGGCAAGATGGGGGATATGACCATTCGCGCCTTTGATGACCTCGGCTCGAAGTATCCCAAGTACTTCGGCATGGCAACGCGCGTCATGACTCTGAGCCAGGTAAACAACTGGTGCATCGTCAATCCCCTGGAGGGCGAGGCGCTCGCCTGGGACGACCAGAAACTCGCTGACCTCACGGCGTACGTGGCATCCGTGAAGCCAGCGCCGATAGAGGAATAGACCCCGGTAAGAGTGGAAAAGGCGCAGCGGAGGGATAGATGGCACTGCTGTCCAAGTCGATACTGGCGACGGTCTTTTTGGCCGCTGGTTTGGTGGCCGTGATCCTAATGCTAGCTCTGATGGGCAGAGCCGAGAGGAAGATGAGTCCAGTCGTGTTAAGGCGTCTCCACAAGATCTTCGGCGGCATCTTCCTCGTACTGCTCCTCGTCATCAGCTACTTCTGTCTTGCATACGTCAAGATGGCGGGCGAAGGGCTATCCGTGAGAGCGGTCTTTCACGGAGTACTGGCTCTCACTCTATTCATCGTCCTCGTCCTCAAGATCGCCATCGTCCGGTTCTACCGGGAGTTCATGAGATTCGTCCCCTCCCTGGGGCTGGCCGTATTCGTCCTCGCATTCGTGGTCTACACCACCTCTGCAGGGTACTTCTTCCTTGTCGGGGCGGGCGGCCAACCGACACCCCCACAGGAAGGTGCCGCATCCCGCCTCTCTCCTGAGGTGGAGAACGGTCGGATGCTTTTCGCTCGCAAGTGCTCTTACTGCCACTATGCCGACAGCGATCAGGGGAAACTGGGCCCCGGACTGAGAGAAGTCCTTACGAGGGAAACGCTCCCTCAGAGCGGAAGGCCGGCGACACCAGAGAATATCAGGCAGCAGCTGATCAACCCGTTCGGGAACATGCCATCTTTCAGAGCCTCGCTCACTGAGAAGGAGATCGACGAGCTGATAGCATACTTATCGACCCTGTGACGCCCGTGCGCTCCACTGGCCAGAGAGCCGACCGGTGTGCGGATCCGCGGGAGAGTACAGATGCCTCACTCACGGAGCCGGATTGGTTCAGACGGGAGGAGGGATTCATTGCCTGACACCTCAGAGCTGATCACCATCTATGTGTACCTGGGCGAGGAGGCAGGACGTACTACCATCATAGAGGCCCAGACCCAGCTCCTCGGCGAGCCGTGGATCACCATGACAACTGCGGAGAGCGGCCCCGGCTTCCCGCGCCACTTCATGGTTGCAGTGAGGGATGACTACAGAAATCGCCTTCGGAGCGTGGAAGACAGGATATGGGAGGTAGTATCGAGGGTAGTCACCACGGGGGGGCCTCGATTCTCAGTACGGTTAGGCGACCACCCGGTCTGGGAAGATGATTGGAAAGAGCGTACTCCCTCCGTTATCTGACTATGAACTTCACTGACACATACTGATGCTGCGCTCAAGCCACCGTACGTCTGCTGCCGGTTCTCTCTGGGCACGACCCGACCCGCTCATACCGAACCAGCCGCTGCATTATGCTGCAGTTCTCCCCCAAGCGGGCGCTCTGTTTCTGCCCTGTCCGCGGGCAGAACACCCTTGACAGACTGAAAGCTCTATGCTAAAATCCTTCTCCGTGATGACAACCGCGACATGAGCACTGGCGACAGCAGATGTGATTTATTCAGGGCCACTTAGCTCCTCCGTTGGTGCGGCCGTCAGCGCGTGTGAGCAAGCCTCGGGATCGGAGGGGCGGGACTGCGAGTTTGCCTACTGCGGTGTCGCTGCGAGATGTGGCTCTCTCGCTGCGACTGGTACGTCCCGGGGGATCGAGGATGCAGCCGTGCCAGGGAAAAGCGATATCTCTGCGCACTGTGGTGCTTAGCGTAGCCACGGTCATCTGTTGTTCTTTCCCAGCGATTCATGCCACAATCATACGTGTGCCCGGTGACAGTCCAACGATCGCCGACGCAATGGAACAGATGATGTACGGCGATACGATACTGGTGGCGCCGGGCGTCTACCATGAGCATGACATAGCTGTCCGCAACGGAGTCTACCTGACAAGCGAAGCCGGGCCAGAGGTGACCTGCATCCGGGCGCATGGCTTCGGCAGGGTCCTGTACTGTGAGGGATCGGATAGCATCACCGTAATCGAGGGGTTCATGATCAGAGGCGGTTCCCCAGCCTCCCCCGACTCGTTCGGAGGGGGCATTTTGTGTATCGATGCCTCGCCCACCATTCGGAACAACATCATCATGAAGAATACCGTCTTCCACGCCGCTCCAGGTACAATGAGCGGCGGTGGTATTGCCTGTCTCGGGGGCTCGCCCTCAATAATCGCAAACCAGATCCGATGGAATGGGGCGTTCGAGTCCGGGGGCGGGATATACGTCGGTGTGGGCGCAGCACCGCTCATTGTGGAGAATGCCGTACGAGGCAACCATTCGACCTGCCGCGGCGGTGGCATCGCTGTCGAAGAGGGCAGCGCTATCATACGTGACAACGTGATCAGCAACAACGCGGCCGTCCTCGGAGGAGGGGCGAGTATTGTCCGATCCACCTCCGTGTTGATCGAGCGGAACGGATTTGCTGAGAACGTGAGTCCCGTGGATCGGGGTGGAGGGATGGGGATCACCGACACCAGCTCGGTGACACTCATCCTCAACAAGTTTGTCGCCAATAGTGCCAGGAATGGTGGTGGTCTGTACAGTGATGCTACGTCCACCGTGATAGTGAATGGCACGGTCTTTACGGACAACCGGGTCGGCCAGCGCGGGGGAGCCATCTTCTCGCAGGGTAACCTGAACCTCGATGCCAGCCGCATCTCACACAATGCGTCCGGATCGTCGATAGGAGGCGTCGTCTGTGCCGGCGGCAATCACATACACAACTGCGTTCTATATGAAAACGACGGCGACGCCGTGTACAACTGGCTCCCGGTCCTCGATGATGTCGATGCCACCGGTAACTGGTGGGGCGATTCCACAGGGCCATATCATCAGCTGTCAAATCCGCGAGGCCAGGGAGAGAGCGTCGGAAGCCATATCGACTTCGATCCCTGGGAGCTGGAGGCGCCACCACTCGTACTCCTCGATCTCTTCCCCACCTCGACCGTGCTCCTTCGAGGTGAGGAACTCACGTATGCTGCCCAGATGAGTAATATCACAGAAGAGGATCATGAGGGCCTGTTCGCAGCCGCGGTGAGAATTCCGGAGGGGCCGCTCGTGCCCGCACTTACTCCAACGCAATTCGTGGCCCCTGCCGACTCGTTTGTCACGCTCGAGGTTAGTCATCTGGTGCCGCAAGGAGCTCCTCTCGGCACGTACCTGTATATCGGGAAGATCGGAACTTCGATGTCATCCATCTGGGATAGTGCGTCTTTCAGCTTCGACGTCGTCAATGGAACCTTCTTGGGTTCCACATTCCACACGGAAGCCCAGAGCGACGTGCTGACGCAAACACTCTCCCCCGGAGGCTGCTTACCTTTCGACTGGCAGGAAGAAATGCCACGGACGTGGCGGGAGGAAGGAATCTCAGAATGATGTACCGCGTCTTCGGGCTATGTGCCCTGCTCCTCTCGATTGCAGCTGCGCCGTCGATGCACGCGATCGAGAAGAGCGGGTGTCCTCAGTTCAACTGCCTCGATATATTTGTCTGACCCGGACTACGTCCACCCATGGTCTATGGGAGAGTGAGGGTAGACGGCGAGCCCCTGAATGGCGTTCAGGTGTTCATCAGTCACCCTCAGAACGACTGGTTCTATACGTGTCGCTATACGATCTGGGAGACGATCACTCACTACGGGAGCCAGGCGTGCGAGCATTTGCTCGAAGACTTCGGCGCGGGCTGGTATTCGACATACTGGTTGGACTGCGACCAGCCGGAGTTCCCGTGCCCTGAACGGACTCTCTGCCCGGGCGATACCATCTGCCTGTACGCATTCTACCAGGATCGCGCAGACACCGTCATCACGGTCTACGATGGCTCCCCGTACTTCCGAGCTCCCGATTTCGAAATAGAGAGCGGAACACAAGACGGAGAGTAGTGGGCGGCTCTACTCTTGCCCCTCACGGACTTCTTCGATGACCACCGTGTTGGCCAGGTTATCCCCGATACGCTTGCCATCCGGGCTGCTGAGCACCAGGATCCCCTCGACCAGATAGGCGAGCAGTGTGATGACTCCACCTAAGGCCCACCCGATCACCGGGATGATCGCTATCACAGTGCCGATGGCGAGTATCCAGTTCCTCTTGAATGAGGTCGGGAGATCGCAGACACGCTGATCCTCGGTCAGGACGGGCTTCAATCTCATCGCCTTCTTCCCCAAGCTCCTTCCCTTCATGAACGTGAATTCGAAGCCATCCCTGAAGACCATATAGGCAGCGCCTATGAGCCCCCCGATAATCGGTATCAACGTCAGGACGAAGACAATCACTGCGTCGATGAGGAATGCAAGGAATCGCTTCAACGGATCGGCTTTTGTCACCTGCGATTCGGGTCGTTCTTCTGCCATCACTCCTACCTCCTGAGATTGTGTGAGTCTGGACGATACCGTACTCCCATCCCTGGCCATCCCGGCCGAAAGGCCTCAACCAAACGGCGATACAGCTCGTTCTACCCTGACAGAGGTACGAGGCCTGCCGCCTGCTTCAGCTCTGACCTGCTACCTATCTATACGCCTCGCCGCCCCCCTTGTTCCAGTGATCTTCCGGCCCTAATGCGATGTGCAGCGAACAGTCCCTACACCGTGAAGACTCAGGGAGATAGTTTCGGGATATGTCTGCCCTCGATATAGGCCACCCTGCCCTCCGCCTCCTGGCTCTCAGCGCTCTCCGGGTACTCGTCGATCACCCGCTGATAGATCCTCGCTGCCTCATCATCAAGGCCTGCCATCGCATAACTTCTGCCTGCAGCAAGCAGGCTGGACGCGGCGTAGATGCTCGCAGGATGTTTATCAGCGACTTCTTCGTAGGCCCGTGCGGCCTCCCGATATAATCCCTGGTCCCCCCAGCAGACCGCGATACCGCGCAGGGCCGCAGGGGCCAGTAGTTCATCCCGCCCGCTTGACTCGACGAACTCCCGGTAGTCCTCGATCGCTGCCGCGTAGTTCCCTAATAGCGTATTCGCACTGGCTCTATAGTAACGCGCATGCCGTGCCTGCTTCGTCCTCCCCCACTTCCTCAAGATCTCATCGTACTGTGCAATCGCGCTCTCCAGGTTCCCCTGCATATACGAGAGGTTGGCGAGCGCAAGCGCTGTCTCAGCTCTGGTCCGCGCTTCCGCCGAGCTGCGCATGAACCCCACTGCGCCGACGACGAGGACTACAACCACGATAAGTCCTCCAATGAGGTATGGAAGGTGCTGTCGCGCATAGTCCATCGTCTCGACGGCCGCGAGGGCGAACTTATCTTGTTTCAGTTCCTTCTTGGTGATCCGCTTCTTCTTCGCCATC